>VXWP01000091.1 GCA_009835325.1 Gemmatimonadota bacterium
ACGAAACGTGGACCTCCTATGACCAGCGACACCGATTTGAATAACGACTCTGTTCAGATACCGAACCCGCGTTTACCCGCCCATTGCCCGGGCTGTGCCTCGGCCCTGAAGGTCACCCGCCTGGACTGCACCGAGTGCGATACGGCCGTGATCGGCGGCTTTCGCCTGCCGCCGCTGGCCCGGCTTGCCCCGGAGGATCAGGCCTTCGTGCTCTGCTTCCTCCAGACCGGCGGCAATCTCAAGGACATGGCCGAACACTACGGCGTCTCCTACCCCACGCTGCGGAACCGCCTCGATGACCTGGTCGAGCATCTGGATTCGTTGGGGGCGGCGGATCGGCCAGAGGAAGAACTCGGCGAAGCAAGTAGCTTCTCGCAATAGATAGAAGGACGCCAGTCTTGGACGCTTCCCACACCCTCGATTCCCACACACGCGAGTCTTCCGTCCGGCGCACGTGGCTGTTCAATCCCTTCCACTACCTGGCCGGCGGTCCGGCGCTGGCCTGGGGACTGGCATGCATCATCTTGACCGCCTGGCTCGGTGGCGCATTCGATTACCGTTACACGGGCACGCTTTCCTTCCAGCTTTCGACACCGACGCCAATCTGGCTCGCCATAGCGCAGGGCCTTATGGCGTGGATCGTACCCAGCGCCCTGCTCTACCTTACCGGGCGCGGTCTCAGCCGTAGCCGCGTACGCCTCATCGACGTCTTCGGCACCCAGGCCCTGGCCCGTGCGCCTGGACTGCTCGTGGCCCTGATCGTGATTTCGCCGCCCTTTCGCGACCTCACGACCTCTCTGATTGCCCAGGGCGCCTCGCACTTCTCGGTCGCACAGCTTGCTGGCCTCACTGCGATGGGTACGGTGATGGTGTTGCTGCTGGTCTGGATCGTGCTTCTGATGTACCGAGGCTTTGCCGTGTCGTGCAATGTCGCCGGTGGCTGGGCGATCGGTGCATTCATCGCCGCCATCGCCGTGGGCGAGGTGGCCACCGGTGCGACGGGACAGCTCCTGCAGGGCACCATCGCCCCTCAGCCCGTGGCCAGCGTACCCGTCCAGTCCGATCAGCACCATCGGGCCGCGCAGCTGGCCACACGGATCCTCGAGGGCCACGAACAGGGCCGCTTTGAAGCCCTGAGTACGGAGGAGGCCGCCGAGTACTTTCGCGTGGGCTTTACCGCGGAGGTACAGCGCCAGAACCACCAGACCATCCGGTTTTTGTTCGGCGCCTTCGAGGGCCTGGACTACATCGAAACCCGATACATGGACAGCCAGCCGCACCTGCTGATCCACCGCTTCAAAGGCCGGTACGGGAATGCGTCCCGGCCACCCGAAGTGCGCGTCGTCCTCGACCGGGACGGCAGGCTGGCGGGTCTATGGATCAAACCCTGGCAGGATGAAATGCTATGAGCAACTATCGCCACACCCAGTTCGGCACGGTCAACGTCGTCATCATTATCGCCATCCTGCCGCTGGTCATTCTGCCCGCGTGGATGGCCGGAGCGGCACCCCTCGTGTGGATGATATTGGTTTTCCTGCTCGGTGTCCTGGCGCTGTTCCACAACCTGACCGTCACGATCGATGGCCAGGACCTGCGCATCAGTTTCGGCATCGGCCTGATCCGGAAGCGGTTCGCCCTGGATCAGATCGAGTCCTGCCAACCGGTCAGGAACTCCTGGCTTTATGGTTGGGGGATCCGGCTTACGCCGCGGGGCTGGCTATACAACGTGTCGGGACTGGAGGCGGTGGAACTGAAGATGAAGAACGGCAAGACCTGCCGCATCGGGACGGACGAGCCCAGGGTCCTGGCCGCTGCGCTTGAGGGGGCGCTGGAAAGGTTGGACAACTCGAGTAATGCGTCGGAGTGAGATGTTGAACGGGCTACCCTGAGTCTCAAGAAAATGCAGAACGCGGCTCCCGTGCGTCGCTGGCCTGGACGGTCATGCGGAAGGAAGCGGGTTTTTCCATGCGTACCAGACTTTATCCTGATATCCGTTCTTCAGTCTGATCTCGACCTCAATACCAAGCACCTCAATCTCTTCGTCGGTCAACAGATCCAGTATTTTGCTTTTCAGTATCTCGGCCTTTCGTGGGTCAATCAGCCGACCTTTCTCGTCTACCATAGGAATACTCCTTCAACCCCGCCAATGTTGGAATATGATGGTTATTAGCCCGCCGATGATCGCAGTTCCCAGTCCATAGACTACCCTCCGCAGGAATTGAAACTCGGCATCAAACTCCGACATCCTCTTGAATGGACATCCACACCGAAAGATCGGCGGCGCGATACACGCTTAAACTCGAATCCTCTATAGTAAATGGTCATAGGGAAAACGGATAATCTCGTGTTTTATCTTGCTGATAGTCTGTTAGCCGATCTACAACACTGGAGCGTAACGTGCCTAAAGTCAACGCCAGGCGACGGATCACGCTTCCGGCGGATCAGTGCCGTTTAGTCGGCATCAAGCCAGGCGACGAGTGTCTGAGCTTCGTGGCCGACGGACGAATTACCATAGTCCGCCAAGAGCCCGGAAGCGCCTGGGGATGCCTGATGCATCTCGTAGGCGATCCGACGGTTTCAGATGAGGAATCGCGTCAGGACGCGATAGAAGGAAAGCAGGACCAGACACCTTGATCGCCATCGACACCAATGTCCTGCTGCGCTATCTTCTGAGAGATGAGGAGGGTCAAGCTGCACGTGCGCGTCGCGTGATTGAAGGCGGCGAGCGCGTGCTCATTACGGACGTTGTACTGGCGGAAACGGTGTGGACGTTAGCCGACCGCCGGTATCGCGCGACCCGGGCCGACCTGATCGATCTGGTCAATAACCTGCTGCAAGACGCAAATCTGTGCTTTGAGGATGACGAGGTGGTCTGGAGCGCCCTGCAGGCCTATCGCAGGACGGAGGCGGACTTCGCCGATTCCCTGATCGTGTGCAAGGCAGAAAAGCTGGCTGTCGCGGGCGACGAGTTGAGCGCTGTTTACACCTTCGATGACGTCGCTTTGCAATTGCCCGGTACTGCAAAGCCTTAGTACATTTCCGATTCCCTACCGATACCCCTCACCCCACCCCCACTTCAATCCCGATCGGACAGTGGTCCGACCCCATGACGTCCGGCATGATCCACGCGTTGGAGACTGAGGGCATCAGATCCTCGGTTACGTAGAAGTAATCGATGCGCCAGCCCACGTTCCGCTTTCTCGCTCCGGACATAAGGTGCCACCAGGTGTAGTTGTCCGGCCCTTCGTCGAATTGCCGGAATGTATCTACATAGCCCATATCAACGATCTTGTCGATCCACTCGCGTTCCATGGGAAGGAACCCGGAGATCTTCTCGTTGTCCTTGGGGCGGGCGAGGTCGATCGCTTTGTGGGCCGTGTTCACGTCGCCGCATATGACGAGTTTTTTACCATCCGCACGGAGCGATTCCCAGTGGGCCAGGATGGCTGCGTAAAAGTCCATTTTGTACTGAAGCCGTTGGGCGTTCTGCTTGCCATTCGGGAAGTACACGTTGAACAGGGTGAAATCGGGGTATTCCAGCACCAGGGTCCGGCCTTCCGAATCGAACCGCTCTTCGCCGAACCCCTTCTCGACGCTGATGGGTTCGTGGCGCGTGTAGACACCAACGCCGCTGTATCCTTTTTTCTCCGCTTCCGACCAGTAGCTCGTGTATCCTTCGACATCCGTGATCTTGGCGTCCAGTTGCGATTCCTGGGACTTGGTTTCCTGGATGCACAGGATGTCCGGCGCCTCCCCCTGGAACCACTCGATGAAGCCCTTCTTCGTCACCGCCCTTACCCCGTTCACGTTCCAGCTCAACAGATTCCATGAAGACATGAAGATCACCTTTCCTGGTTGATACTGTTATTGGTCACAAACTCCACATCCGCGACATCCGTCCGCTCGATCCGGTCGCCTCTCGCACGATGGCTTCGGATGGGAAAATCGTCCGCTTTTAGGTACTCGCGGGTTTCCTCCTCGGCCTTCGCGTCCAGAACTTTCATTACGATCTCCGGGTCGGCGTCCGCCGTGAAATCCAGCAACTCCGAATCCCCCGGCACGAGTTCGTAGAGCTGGTTGATCCGGCAGCGGTCCATGGTGCAGCGCTTGATGCAGGCGAAGCCTTCTAGATCGCGGTAGGCGACCGTGAACACGCGGCCCGGTTCCTCCATGGCGCAGTACAGGATATCGAGATCGACGTACATTTTGTCAAGGGTATTGTGGACGCCCGCGACGCCGCCGGAGCGCACGATCACGACCCGGTCGTAGAGGGAGACGTTGAAGAGTGGCCGGCCGCTCTCGATGGTGTAGCCCATGTACCCGGATTCGGTGTCGTAACGGAGCACCAGGTCGCGGGCTGCGGCGTCGCGTTCCTGCACCGGCGTGAAGGGCTTGACCTCCGAACGGCGAGGATGCTCATCGCGGTAGGTGCGGATGAGCTGCTCCAGGAAAGCGATGGCGAAATCCGTCAGGTGATAAAGATTATGTAGCACCGTCCTGAGCTGGCCTTCGATCTCCCGCATCTCGGATTCGGCCCGGTCGATACCGTACCGGGTGATGCGATAGATCGGTATGTCGAGGAGCCGGTCCAGGTCCTCCTTCGTCAGGTTGTCGGCCGTAATGATGTCTTCCACGGCGGCCATGCGCCGCGTCGCGGTCAGCTCGTGCCGGATCGCCGCCAGCAGCGACCGCACCAGGCGTCGATGCGGCTCCGGTCCGTGGCCGACCGCGTCCAGGTTCCGGGCGATCATCTCGCGGCTCGGTCCGTAGTGCTCGAAATCCAGGCTGCGGTAGACGGTCGTCAGCAGGCTGCGGGCCGCGTCGCGGATCTCCGGCGGCGCCTCGTTGAGTTCGATCATACCCCGGTCCACGGCGCGGGCCGTGGTCGAAACCGGGCTATACTTCGCGATAGCCTCGCGCACGGCGGCGTATACACCCTCGATGTGGTCGACATCCTCGATATCCTTGTATATACGGTTTTCGATGAAGACCTGCTCGAGTCTCCGGGCGCGGAGCTGGGCGCGCAGATCCCGCTCCTCGATCTTCAGTTCCGCTTCGAGGATCTCCCTCAGCCGGGTCGTGCTGTGGCGGATCATGTCCGTCACGGTCATCACGCGGGGATGGCCGTCGCTAATGACCAGCAGGTTGGCGGCGAGGGCGACCTCGCAGGACGTGAAGGCGTAGAGGCCCTGCAGGATGTCGTTGATGTCCGCGGTTTCCGCGCCGGGTTTCGTCCGGATCTCGATCTCCACGCCGTCGGTGGTATAGTCGGTCAGTCCGGACACCGCGATGCGCTTCGAGCGGGACGCCTCCTCTATGGATTTCATCAGGCTTTCCGTCGTCTCGCCGAAGGGCAGCGCGCGGACCATGACCACGCCATCGTCCCTGGGCTCAAGCCGCGCACGGGTATACACGCGCCCGTTTCCGTCCTCGTATTCGCTCACGTCCATGAGCCCGCCGGTGGGGAAGTCGGGGTACAGGTGGAAGGGCTCGCCCTTGAGGCAGGACACCTGGGCTTCCATGACCTCGATGGGGTTGTGGGGCAGGATGCGGGTGGACATGCCCACGGCGATGCCTTCGGCGCCGAGGATGAGCGCCACCGGTACCTTGGCCGGGAAGACCACGGGTTCGCGGGCGCGCCCGTCGTAGGAGTCCACGTACTCGGTGATTTCCGGGCTGAGCAGCACTTCCCGGGCGAGGGGCGTGAGCCGGCATTCGATGTAGCGCGCGGCCGAGGCCTGGCCGCCCGTGAGCACCGAGCCGAAATTGCCCTGCTTGTCGATGAACAGGTCCTTGTTGGCGAGCGAGACCAGGGCGCCGAAGATGGACTGGTCCCCGTGGGGATGAAACCGCATGGTCTGGCCGACGACGTTGGCCACCTTGTGGTACTTGCCGTCGTCGATCTCGAAGAGGGTATGCAGGATGCGGCGCTGAACGGGCTTCAGGCCGTCGTCGATCTCCGGAATCGCCCGGTTCTTGACGACGTAGGTGGCGTATTCGAGGAAGTAGCGGTCGTATAGGGTTTCGACGTCGGCCAAGATCGGACCCCGGCAGTGGCAGGAACACGTATCGGTTTCCGTACGAATGCGACCCGGAATCTGTACCGGCGCGCATCAGATTCCGGGGGAATAAAGCAATCGCTGCATTGAACTTATACGTTTCAGGAACGGATTACAATACATTTGTACCGGTGTCATGCGGTAAGGGTTGCCCGCGGATGCCTTCGCGTGCATAATGGACGAGGTTGTGCGTGGTGTTCCCGCCACCAAACCCTGGGACCTGTCAAACCGTTCAGAATCCCGTCGAACCGGCCAGCCACCGGCCGACGACCGGAACGAACGACCGAGACCAACCAAGGAGCGATATTCCCATGCCTTCCCATTGGGAACGAATTGAAGAAGGAATCTACCGATTTCAGGACAGCTGCATCGTCTATGCCGTCGAAGGACCGGAGGGGGTCGTGCTGGTCAACGCCGGCACCGGCGAGGCTGTGGACCACCTCGACGAAATCGCGGGCGGCAGGCCGGTGACGGTCCTCCTCACTCACCACTTCCGCGACCACACGGACGGCGCCATAAGGTTGCGCGAGAAGGGGGTCCGGATACTCGGACCATACTGGGACCAGGAGTATCTCGTCGACCCGGAACAGCACTTCCGCGAACGTCAGCACTGGAACTCCTACGACAACCGCTGGGACCGCTTCTCGCCCGTCCGGCCCGTGCCGGTCGACGGCTGGATGATGGATTACGAGACGCGGGACATCGCGGGGCTGTCGTGGGAGGTCGTGCCCACGCCCGGCATGACCAACGGCGCGAGCAGCTACGTCGTGACCATCGGCGGCAGGCGCATCGGGTTCGTCGGCGAGGTGATCTGCGGGACCGGGAAGACGACCCGCCTGGCGCCCCTTCAGTACAACTACAACGACTACACCGGCGCGTGGAACCTGTACCACGCCGTCAACCGCCTGCTCGCTAACGGGGCGGGCCGTCTGCTCCCGAGCCTGGGGGACCCGGTGGACGACCCGGCCGGCGCCATCGCGGCTTTCAAGGCGAACCTGAAGCGCCTCGAGGAGATCCAGCCCGGCG
Source organism: Gemmatimonadota bacterium (assembly GCA_009835325.1). Classification (NCBI taxonomy): domain Bacteria; kingdom Pseudomonadati; phylum Gemmatimonadota; species Gemmatimonadota bacterium. The sequence continues at coordinate 7,086 of VXWP01000091.1, forward strand.
TCGCCGAACCGATGGAGGATACGGACGAGGACGATATCGAAGAGGTTCTGCCCCACCTGTACCGCTCGAAGTACGCCGGGGCGGAGACCCATTTCGTGATCAGCGACACGGGCAAGGTCATGTCCATCGACTACGGCTACAACGTGAGGACCGGGTTCCAGCCCGGCAAGTCGCACGTGTCCAACCGAAGGCCGATCCTCCACGGGATCAGCGGGCTCCGAAAGCGCTTCGGGATCGACCGGATCGACGCGACGCTCGTCTCCCATTTCCACGACGACCACGTCAACGGCATCCCCATGCTCCAGCGACTGTACGGGACGGAGGTCCTGGCGGGCGTGCAGTTCAGCGACCTCCTCGAGCACCCGGTGAAATACGACCGGCCCTGTCTCTGGCACGAGCCGATCCGGGTGGGCCGGCACATCCCCAACGGGACGACCGTCCACTGGGAGAACATCCCCATCACGCTCTATCCCATGTCGGGTCACACCCGCTTCGCCACCTTGATCTGCATGGAGATCGACGGGACCCGCGTAGCCCATACGGGCGACCAGGCCTTCTTCAACACGGGGGGCGGCGTGGGCTACGAGGCCGGCGCGCGCATGTTCACCAACCACGTCTACAAGAACGGGCTCGACCTGGGGTGCTACAATCGGTTCCTGGAAGATCTGAAACGCTTCGAGCCCGAACTGGTGATCACGGGGCATACCCGTCCCTACCGCACGTCCCCCGAATGGTACGCCGAGATCGGCCGAGCCGCGGAGGCCTTCGACGACGTGCACACCACGCTCATGCTGCTGGAGGACGACGATGCCCACTTCGGCGCCGAGTCCCAGGGCGGCAAGCTGGTGCCGTACCGGGCCCACGCGCCCGAGGGCGGACCGATCGAGTTCAGCGGATGGGTGCTCAATCCCTTTCCCACGGAGCAGCCGGCCCGCATCCGGCTGGTGGGTCCCGAAGGCTGGCAGAGCGAGACGGCGACCCTGTCCCTGGGTCCGCGGGAACAGAAGGAGATCCGCCTGGTGCTGCACCTTCCGGAGGGCACGCAATGCCGGCGGCAGCCCGTGGCGCTGAACCTGACCGTGGGCGGGCGGCCCTTCGGGCAGGTGACCGAGGCCCTGGTGACGGTGGGGATGCCGAAGTGGTAGGTCCTGCGTGCCGGATCGAAGCGCGGCGATGTGGTGAAGCTGCCGAGGAGGTCGTGTATAAAGTTCAGTTATTTCAATAAATTATAGCTGATATTCACGGAAGTTACAACTGGTATCGTCAACAACCCGAAAGGAAGAATCCATGATCGGTCAGACCAGCCTGGCGTCGCTGCCCTCGCTGCGTGCTTACGACAGCCGCCGGATTTCCAGCTGGAATACCTCCGGAGAAAACGCCGATTTCTGGCGCATCGAAGCCGGCGAGAATCGCGTCATCGGCGAGATCAATGGCCCGGGATGCATCAAGCACCTGTGGATGACGCTCGGGCTCCCGACCGAGGACTACTGTCGCCGCATCGTGCTGCGCATGTACTGGGACGGCAGCGCGCAGCCGAGCGTGGAGTGTCCTATCGGCGATTTCTTCGGGCTGGGTCACGGCATGCGCAAGGATTTCATCACCGCCCCGCTGCAGATGAGCCCGCAGGACGGCAAGGGGTTCAATGCCTGGTGGCCCATGCCCTTCAGGGACAAGGCCGTGGTCGAAGTGGAGAACCAGGGGACCGAGGGATACAACCACTATTTCTACATCGATTACGAGACGTATCCGACGGTTGAAGCGGTGGCGGACCAGGCGTATTTTCACACGCAGTGGCGGCGGGAAGCCAACACCCGGGGATGGGCCTACGAGGAAGGACTCAAGCCGGAAACCTACCGGAACGACCCGCGCTGGTCGAATTTGAGCGAGCGGGAAAACTACGTCATCTGCGACGTCGAAGGTGACGGCGTCTACTGCGGTGCCCACCTGGACATCGACTGCTTCCAGCGGAACCCGAACGACTGGTACGGCGAGGGAGACGACATGATGTTCATCGACGGCGAGGCGTGGCCGCCGTCGCTGCACGGGACCGGCACGGAGGACTGGTACCATTGCGCCTACTGCCCGACCGACGAGTACAACGCGCCTTATCACGGCATCATTCTCTACAGCGGCAACGAAGAATGGCGGTGGAAGGGCAAGAACACGGTCTACCGCTACCATATCGAGGATCCGATCCGGTTTCGGAAAAGTTTCCATATTTCCATTGAGCACGGTCACGCGAACAAGTTGAGCAACGACTATTCGAGCACGGCGTATTACTACCTGTCCGAGCCGCGGCGGAGCGGACCGGCCTTGTTGCCAGTCGAGGAACGCCTGCCCCGTCCGGACGAACCGAACTACGGAGAGTGACGGACGGACCACGTCCACACATCTGCAAGGTAGGATCCATGATCGGTCAGACCAGTCTGGCGTCGCTGCCCACGCTGCGCACGTACAGGAGCCACCGGATTTCGAGCTGGGACACCACGGGCGCCAACACCGACGCCTGGCGGATCGAGGCCGGTGAGAAACGGGTCATCGGACAGATCGACGGTCCGGGGTGCATCAAGCACATCTGGATGACGCTCGGGATCCCGTCGGAGGACTACTGCCGCCGCATCGTGCTGCGCATGTACTGGGACGGTTGCACGGAGCCGAGCGTGGAATGTCCCATCGGCGATTTCTTCGGCCTGGGTCACGGCATGCGCAAGGATTTCATCACCGCCCCGCTGCAGATGAGCCCCCAGGACGGCAAGGGATTCAACGCGTGGTGGCCCATGCCCTTCAGGGAAAAGGCCGTGCTGGAAGTGGAAAACCAGGGCGACGAAGGCTACTTCCATTACTTCTACATCGACTGCGAGGCCTATCCCACCGTTGACGCGGTGGCGGATCAGGCGTATTTTCACGTACAGTGGCGCCGGGAGGCTGATACGAAGGGCTGGGCCTTCGAGGAAGGGCTCAAACCCGACGAATACCGGAACGACCCGCGCTGGCTGAACACGAGCGACCGGGACAACTACGTCATCTGCGAGGTCGAGGGCAACGGCATCTACTGCGGCGCCCACCTGGACATCGACTGCTTTCAGCGGAACCCGAACGACTGGTACGGCGAAGGCGACGACATGATGTTCATCGATGGCGAGGCGTGGCCGCCGTCGCTGCACGGCACGGGCACCGAAGACTGGTATCACGGCGCATACGGCCCGACGACGGAGTTCCAGGCGCCGTACCACGGGATCATTCTCTACAGCGGCAACCCGGACTGGAGATTCAAGGGCAAGAACACCGTATACCGGTATCACGTCGAAGATCCGATCCGGTTTCGGAAAAGTTTCCGCATGTCCATAGAGCACGGCCATGCGAACAAATTGAGCAACGACTACGCCAGCACGGCCTACTATTACCTCTCCGAGCCTCGGCGCGGCGGACCGGTCCTGCTGCCGGTCGAAGATCGCCTGCCGCGGCCGAACGAGGAACGGTACGGCTGAGAACGGGCAGTCCCTTCACGGAGGTCCAAATGTTATCCCAGGAACAGGTTGAGTTCTACCACGAGAACGGTTACATGACCGTCGACAAAGTGCTATCGGATGCGGAAGTCGCGGACCTGCAGCATGTGACGGACGAATTCGTGCAAAAAGCGGCCGCCTTTACCGATCACACGGATTTTTACGATCTCGAGCCGGGTCACTCGGCGCACGATCCGCAGGTGCGCCGCCTCAAAAGCCCGATCGATCACCACGACGTGTACATGCGCACCATCAAACACGACAACATCCTGGACATCGTCGCGCAGCTGATCGGCGACGACATCCGGACCAACGGCAACAAGCTGAACATGAAGTCCGCCGACTACGGCAGCCCGGTGGAATGGCACCAGGACTGGTCCTTTTATCCCCACACCAACGACGATATCCTGGCCGTGGGCGTCTGCATCGATGAGATGACCGAAGCCAACGGCGCCCTGCTGGTGATACCGGGCTCCCACAAAGGCCCGACTTACAATCACCACCAGGACGGACGGTTCTGCGGCGCGGTGAACGATCCCGACTTCACCCCGGATAACGTCGTGGCGCTCGAAGTGCCCGCGGGCGGGATATCGATCCATCACGTCCGGACGCTGCATGGTTCGGCGCCGAACTATTCAGGCGCACCACGGCGCTTGCTCTTGTTCCAGATGGCTGCCGCCGACGCCTGGCCGCTCACGGGAGCGGGCGACTGGGACGTTTTCAACGGCAACCTCCTCCGGGGCGAACCGACCAACATGCCGCGCATGGCCGACCTGCCCGTACGCATGCCCCTGCCCGGCCCGGAACGAGGCGGCTCGATCTACGAGACCCAGTCGGTCCTCGAGAACAAGACCTGGGCCCGGTAACCAACCCCGTACGGTAACGGAATCGGCCCGGTGAAGGACACTTGGCGGTGAACGACTCGGCCCACAGTGAAGCGGAACACAGGCATCCGATCCTGTTTTTCGATGGCGTGTGCGGTCTCTGCAACCGGTTCGTCGACTTCATGCTGCGGTCGGATAGCCAGCACCGCTTCCGGTATGCGCCATTGCAGGGCGAAACCGCGCGACGTCTGCTGGGGGTGGACGGCGATGCCAGCGGCCGCGGGCCCGGAAGCAACGAAGCCGGCGTCCACCAGGTCAGCGGGCGCGAGGCGGACGACCCCCGATCCTTTATATTCCTCGATAAAGACAGGCATTTCGACCAGTCCAACGCGGTTTTGCACGCCCTGATACGATTGGGTGGCGCATGGCGCCTGACTGCCGTGCTGTATGTTTTTCCACGTCCCCTGCGCGATTTCATTTATCGCATCGTCGCGCGCAACCGGTACCGCTGGTTCGGCAGGCGTGAAGCATGCAGGCTGCCCACGCCCGAAGAACGCGATCGGTTTCTGCCGTGACGGGCGATATCGGTTTGTGTCCTGACCATTTGGCCTGTGTCGTCCCTCTCCTCGCGATCATCCCATCATGACCGACAGGTTCACTTCAGACAACCATCCCTTCGTTACCCCCGACGTAGTCAACGCGCTACCGAGCAAGCCCGCGGATTTCCGATCGTCCTACGGTCCAATGCCTCCCCAGTTCGGCGAATTGCGCATACCGGCCGGTCAAGGTCCTTATCCGGTGGCCGTGGTCCTGCACGGCGGTTGTTGGCTGTCGATTTACGCTGATCTGCGCAACGCGGATGCGCTGGCCGACGCCCTGCGGGACGAGGGCATCGCGACCTGGAACGTGGAGTACCGGTGCGTGGACCAGGCGGGTGGCGGATGGCCGGGGACTTTTCTCGACGCGGGGAGCGCGACAGACCACCTGCACACGCTGGCAGCCGACCACGACCTCGACCTGGATCGCGTTATTTCCATCGGCCATTCGGCGGGCGGCCACCTCGCCCTCTGGACGGCAGCGCGCCACCGGCTGCCCACGGATAGCCCGCTCTGGATCGCGGACCCATTGTCGTTACGCGGCACCGTCGTGCTGGGCGGCCCGGGCGATCTGAAGCGTTTCGTTCCCCATGCGGATGCGGAGTGCCGGCAAGGCGTGGTGGCGGAACTGCTTGGAGGTGCCGGCGTATCATCCAAAGAGCTTGAGAAGCGTATGGCGGGGCGATTTCGATACGGATCGCCCGTAGAAATGCTGCCCCTGGGCCTTCCGCAGGTCATGATCAGCACGGAACACGACTGGGTGGTACCGCTGGAACTGGGTGTGGCCTACGCGGCGGCAGCCCACGCGGCCGGTGACCCTGTCGAACACGTCATCATCCCGAACGCCGGCCATCACGAGTTCATGGTACCGGGTTCCGTGACGTGGCCCGCCGTAAGCCAGGCCGTGCGTTCGCTGCTCGAAATCCGAGACGACCATTAAGTCCGGTCAACAACCAACTGCAGATCCGTTCAGTAGTTGCCTGCAAGTTCGCTACATATCCGTTTCATTATCGAAAGGCCAGGTCATGCCCAACATCACTGTTAAACCCGACTGCAAGAACGCGCCGAAGAAGGCTCTGTTGCGGGACTTCATCTCTGCCTTCGCGCACGCCGACATCGAAGGCGTCCTGTCGCCAATGAGCGACGATATCGTCTGGAACCTGGTGGGCGATAGCGTGATCGAAGGAAAAGAAAACGTCCGCGCATTGCTGGAAGCGATGAAAGGTGTCGGAACGAGCGACCTGGTCATCGAGTCCATCATCACCCATGGCCGGGAGGCGGCAGTCAACGGCGTGATCCGATCGAACTCGGGCCAGGCCCACGCCTTCTGCGATGTGGTTCAATTCACCAGTGCGGCGAGCATGAAGATAAAGACCATGACCTCCTACTCGATCGCCATAGACGATGAGTAGGCCGAAGCCGACCAGGAACGCCCCGGACGGGGTGGACGCGTACCTGTCCTCGCTTCCGGAAGCGCAAACGGAGAAGGCCTGCGGGCGCGTCTATTGGAGTTGGAGGTTGTAAAAAGGAGGACCCAAAATGACAGAACGAAGATCCCGCCCCCAGATGCCTGCATTCGTGAAGGCATTGGTCGCCATGATGTTCGGCATCCTTGCCGGCGGCGCGCTTAATTTCATGCTGGGCGAGCAAGGCGCTGATACACCTGCCTTCGCCATCTATGGTGGGGTGCTGGCGCTCGTGATCTACATCGTTCAGGCCAGGCTAAGGTCGCGCAAAAAGTAATTGCAGGGGATCATGGGCTGGGCGCCCATGGGCGAACAACAGCTACGTATCGAGTCTCAGCGTCCAGTTGTTCCACTTCCGATCCGGTAAGCCGCCCAGGGACCGGTAGAACGCCTCGGCGTCGGCGTTTCCGGCCATGACCGTCCAGATGACTTCGGACGCGTCCATGGACCGGGCATGCGCGGTCACCGACGCCATCAAAGCCTTTCCCACGCCCAAATTCCGGGCAGCCTCGGCGACAAACAGTTCCTTGAGTACGAGCTTGGGCCGCAACGTGTAGGTCCAGTGGATCGAATAGGTGACCGCCATCCCGACCAGTTCATCGTCGTGTTCGGCGACGAACGCGGTGAACAAACGCTCATCTCCGAAACCGTGCTCGAGGATGCTCTCCCGCGTCACGGCAAACTGGTCGATATAGGCTTCGTACCGCGCCAGTCCCTTCATGAGTTCGAGCAGGCAATCGGTGTCTTCCGGAATGGCTTGTCTGACGTGCATGTGGAGTCGTCCGACTTCGGGGAACGCACTCAATCTTGCGTGGCCAGCACTTCCCGCAGCGCCTCGAGAAAAGCATCATTCTCTTCCGGCAGGCCAATCGTCACGCGCATGCCCCGCTCCAGCATGGGATAGCGGCTGACGTCGCGGATGAGCACGCCCCGATCGATGAGTCCGTGGAAGATCCCGGCGACCGGCCGTTCCGCCTCGAACAAGACGAAGTTGGCGTGGGAAGGATAAGGCTTGATGCCCGGCATGCCCCGCAGGGCTTCAAATACCCGTTGCCTTTCCGACCGGATCAGCGACGCACGTTCCTCGATCAGTGCATCCTGGCCGATCAACTTCCGCGCGGCAATCAGGGAAATAACGTTCACGTTATAGGGGAGTTTGACTTTCTCGATCTCTCGTGCCACGGCAGGATCGGCGGCAAGGTAGCCCAGTCGAAGACCGGCCGCGCCGAGGGCTTTCGAGAAAGTGCGTGTGATCACCACGTTGGGATGACGGTCCAGCAACTCAATACACGACACGCCGCAGAATTCGAAATAGGCTTCGTCCACCACGACCAGGCCCGTGGTCGCTTCGGCGATTCGCACCGTATCTTCCGGTGTGATCATCGAGCCGGTCGGGTTATTCGGGGAACACAGGTCCACCAGCCGGACGTCCGGATGAGCGCTTTCTTCCACCAGCCGATCGACGTCGAAGCTCAAATCGCGCTTGAGGTGTACCGTCCTTATTTCAGCGCCCGCGATCCTGCCCATGAGGGCGTACAGGGTGAAGGTCGGCGCGGGCAGCACGACCCCATCGCCCGTCGAGACCGTAGCCTGGAAGATCGACTGGATCAGTTCGTTGGAGCCGTTTCCAATCAGGATATACTCGGGACCCAGCCCATGCCGCTTACCGATGGCCGCCTTGACCTCGCCGGGGACAAAATCCGGATAGCGGCCCCAGTTGCTTGCCAGGGCCTCGTCCACGATCTCCCGCTTGAGTTCTTCCGGCACGTCGAAGGGGCATTCGTTCTGGTTGAGCTTGACCGGGCAGTCCGGCTGGACCAGCGTGTAACCGGACATGGCGCGGACCGCCGCCTTCACCCCGGGAGCGTCGGCCTTTCGAAGCTTCTGATCCATGGTGTGGCCACCGTCAGTAAATCACCTTGTTCAGCGGATATTCCACCAGTCCCTGGGCGCCGGCCCGCTTGAGCGCCGGGATCAACTGCTGGATGGTGTGCTCCTCGATCATCACTTCGATGGCCACCCACTCCTGGTCGGCCAGGGGAGATATGGTCGGGTTCTGCAGCGCGGGTAGCAGTTCGGCCACGGCGTCCAGGTCGGCGCGCTTCACGTTCATTTTAAGGCCGACCATTTCCTCGGCGAGCATGGCACCTTTGAGCAGCAGGGCGATGTTCTCGATCTTGCGCCGCTTGTCCGGATCCTGCCAGCTCGTCTTGTTCGCGATGAGCCGGTTGGTGGACACCATCAGCGTATCGAGGATCCGAAGCTTGTTGGCCCGGATCGAACCGCCTGTTTCGGTGATTTCCACGATCGCGTCCGCCAGTTCCGGGGCCTTGGCCTCGGTGGCACCCCAGGAGAATTCCACCTTCGCGGTCACGCCGTGTTTCTTCAGGTAGGCTTCCGTGATGTTGACGACTTCCGTAGCGATGCGCTTTCCTTCCAGGTCCTGGACGCTGTGGATGTCCGACGCCTCGGGCGCAGCCAGCACCCACCGAAGGGGCTGCCGGGTATGCTTGGCATAGACCAGTTCCGCCACCTCCACCACGTCCGCCCCGGTCTCCACGATCCAGTCCTTGCCCGTAAGCCCCGCGTCGAAGACCTCGTCCTCGACGTAACGGCCGATCTCCTGGGCCCGGATCAGCATGATTTCCAGTTCTTCGTCGTCCACCCAGGGGGAATAGGACCGGCTGCTGACCGTGCAATGGAAACCCGCCTTGCGCATGAGCTCAAAGGTGGATTCTTGCAGACTTCCTTTCGGCAGCGCCAGTTTGACTAACATCTTAGTATGCTCCTCGTGACTCTTGTAGGGATCGATTCCCTTTGTTACCTTCTATGATCTGTCCTTCACAAAGCCGCCTGAAAATAGCACGACACGCCGGGAATGTCCATTACTATTGAAATCAGCACCCAATCGTGATTGATCACCTCTTCACGCTGACGCCGCATCATTCGAACAAATGGAAACGACCACAAAGATCGCCGTGATCTTCGATATCGATGGGACCCTGGTCGAGAGTTCCGGTTTCGAAGACGACTTGTACGTCGCCGCGGTAAGAGACGTTCTGGGAGATGTGTGCATCCGCAAAGCGTGGAATACATACAGACATGTAACCGACTCAGGCATTCTGCGCCAGATCATGGAAGAGAACCGGATTCGAGGCAAGGTCCGGATTCGAGGCGAGGACAGGATCCGGGAAGTCAGCTTCAGATTCGGCGACAAGGTCAGCCAATACCTTCGTAACGGTGGCAAATGTAATTCAATAGAAGGGGCGATCGACCTGATCGATGAGCTTCGCGCTGCCCCCGGATTTGCCGTCGGATTCGCTACCGGAGGATGGGGTCATACCGCCCGAATGAAACTCGAACATGCTGGATTCAACCTGGAGCACGCCGTCCTTGCTTCCAGCGATGACGGCCTCGAACGAACGGCGATCATGCATCAGTGCCTGGATATTCTGGAAGCTAAGGGGCAATCCTTCCAGCGAATCGTATACGTAGGCGATGCCGAATGGGATGTTCGGGCGACCCGGGAGTTGAGATGGCATTTCATTGGCGTCGGACCGCGGCTTAAGGGTAAGTGTGAATCCTGGGTCGAGGACTTCTCGCGACGCGAGGCATTTATGGAGATGCTGCATGCCCGTTAACGGAGCCGCGTTTTGCTGAAACACTACCTCACGATCAGTGCGAGACATCTGCTCAGGCATAAGCCCTATGCCGCGCTCAATATCCTGAACCTGGCCGTCGGCATGGCCTGCGCGGTCCTCATCGGCCTGTATATACAAGACGAACGGGCCTATGACCGGTACCATGCGAACGCGGACCGCATCTTTCGCGTCGTAAACGGAACCAACGCGAAGACGACCCCCGTCCTCGGTCCCGCCATTCAGGAACTACTACCGGAAGTTCAGTCCTTCGCCCGTCTCAGTCCGCCATTCGGCGGGTGGATCATTCGGTATGAAGACCAATCGTACTTCGAAGACCGCGTGTTCTGGGCGGATTCCGAAGTCTTCGATGTTTTTTCCTTCACCCTGGTGCGGGGCAATCCCGAGCAGGCGCTGCAGGATCCGGGATCGGTCGTCATCACCGAGTCCATGGCGCGCAAGTACTTCGGAAGCGCCGATCCCCTCGGCGAGACGGTATCGCTGGATACGTATCCGTTCACCGTCACCGGGGTGATGCGGGATATGCCCGGGCACTCGCATTTCCAGGCGGACTTTTTCCTCGGGATCGAGGGGTCGCTCGATATCCTGGGAGATGATTACCTGGAGCAGTGGGATTGGCCTTCCTTCTATACCTACCTGTTGCTGTCGCCGGATGCGGATCCCATCGCCTTCGCGCAGAAAATGCCGGATGTGCTCGAGGACCGTTTCGGTGCGCGGTGGGAAGCGGAGAACATCACGATGAGCCTCCGGGTGCAGCCACTGACCGACATCTACCTCTACTCTCAACTCGAGAACGAGGCCGGCGAGAACGGCAACGGCACGTACCTGCTGCTCCTCGGCGCCCTTGCCGTCGTCATCGTCCTGCTGGCCTGTTTCAACTTCATGAACATGGCGACCGCCCGTTCGCTCACGCGTTATCGCGAGGTTGCGCTTCGGAAGGCCTTTGGTGCAAACCGCGGGCAACTGGTCCGCCAGTTCGTGGGCGAATCCTTCGGAATCACGTGCGTCGCCATCGTGACCGCACTGATCCTCGTCGCGCTCAGTCTGCCGTTCTTCCAGGATCTCACGGGGAAGACCATCGCGCTCGACATCTTCCGTTCCTGGCAGTTCTGGACAGGCATCGCCGCGGTAACCCTCCTGGTGGGCTTCATCTCCGGCAGCTATCCCGCGTTTTTCACGGCGGCCTTCACGCCGGCGGATCACTTGAAAGGCCGGACCGGGACCGGCGCAACCCGCCACCTGGTACGAAGGCTGCTGGTCATGGGCCAGTGCATGATGGTGATCCTGCTGCTCGGCAGCACCTGGGTGTTCACCGCGCAGCTGGACTACATCCAGGGCAAACGACTGGGCCTGCAGCCGGAACGGGTGCTCGTAGGGCCCTCCAGTTTCCCGGCCTTTGTGGATCAGTATCCGGTTTTCAGGGAAACGCTCGAGCAGTATCCCCGGATCGAAAGCGTCGGTACCACCCTGATGCTGCCCGGCCGCACGGGACGCAAGGGTTTGCTCGCCACGACGGGGACGCGGCGGACCGACCGGCCGCAGGCGGAAGCGCAGAACCTGCTCGACTGGGCGATCACCGACGATTTCGTCGAAGTATTCGGGATGGAGCTGCTGGCCGGCCGGAGTCTTTCGAGTTCGCGTCTGGCGGATCGGAGGGAAGCCGTGATGATCAACGAAACCGCCATGCGCCAGCTGGGATGGAACACTCCCGATGAGGCCGTCGACCAGGAGGTCCTGATCCACATCGGCCATCCCTGGGCGCACGATCGCCGGATCATCGGCGTGATCGCGGACTTTCACATGCGGTCCCTGCACCATCGCATCGAGCCGATGATCATCCGGCATTGGCCCCGGGAAAACCTGCCCTTCTACGCGATCCGCATCCAATCCGATGACGTAAGGGGCACGGTCTCCTGGATCCAGGAAACCTGGAAGCAACAGATGCCGGACGTTCCCATGGTGTATTCGTTTCTCGACGAGGATTACGATCGGCTCTACGCGGCCGAGGCGACGCTACGGGAAGTCTTCGGCGTTTTCTCGTCCGTGGCGGTCTTCATGGCCTGCGCCGGGCTGTTCGGCCTGGCCTCATTCATGTCGGCACGGCGTACGAAGGAAGTGGGCATGCGGAGGATACTCGGGGCCACGGTCGTCCAGACGACGGGTCTGCTTCTGAGGGAATTCGTCTACCTGGTCCTGATCGCTACGGTACTGGCCGCGCCCATCGCCTACATCGCCATGCGGCAATGGCTTCAGCTGTTCTCCTACCGGGCGGACGTCGGTCCCGCCGCCTTCTTTGCCGCCGGCGCGGTCGTCCTGGCCATTGCCCTGGTAACGGTGAGTCTCCGTGTCGTCGGCGTGGCCCGGGCGAACCCGGTGGATACGCTGAGGTATGAGTAGGGCGGCTGCAATGAAATGGTTGCCTAGAAATGACCGCACAGTTAGGAACAGTGGCCGCGATCAGGAGTGTATCGGCCGCTCAAAGCAACCCGGCGTGGCCGAGTCGGGCCTGCAGCCCTGCAACTCCGTCCTCCACCAGATCCGACCTTCCTTCTTCCAAACCGTAGATGACCTCGTGACAGGATGCCATCCAGGTATAGAAACGGAGCCGGCTGATGAAGTTGGCGTCAAACGCACGCGTATAACTGGCACGGACCCGCTCAATGGTCTCCATGCCAATAGTTACGAAGACACCGACGAAATCGATCGCCGGATCGCCGATGGTCACGTCTTCGAAGTCAATCAGCCCGGTCACGGCCATCCCGTCCTCTTCGATCAGGATATGCTCGCAACCCAGGTCGCAGTGCACCAGGGCGACGTCCTCGAACGTCGAGAGTTCTACGTCGAGAAACCGATCGAAACCGCGTTCTACCGCGTCGCGCGAACGTGAGTCCAGTAAGGGCGATACTCTGGCCCGGACAGTTTCCCTCAGCTCGTGGTAGCGCTGCTGCCACGCCTCGATGGTGGGTTCCACACCGCAGGACTCGGCGACCAGCGATGTCGGTATATCATGCAGAGAGGAGAACGCGGCCGCTATGGATTCGGCCACTTCAGCGGACAGTTTGACACCCGTGAATGGACGGCCGGAAAGGGGACGACCCGGAATCCGCTGGTAACCCACATAGGGCTGGCCGTGCCTGGTTCCCACATACTCGAAACGCGGTACGGCGAAGTCAGTCCGAGGGGCGACTATGGGCAGTACCGCCTGTTCTTTTCGCAGGTTTTCTACGACTACACTATTTCTGGGAAAACGAAAGATCCAGCCGGGCGTCGAGGAATCGTCATGCTCATCGTGTCCCCTGAACCCGACTTCGAAGGTACAGTAAGACCAGCCTCCCGTGATGGGATGGATCCGAACGTGATCCAGTCCGAGGCTGACGAGCAGGTTTTCAACATCCCGAACTGTCACATTAGGGTACTGAATGATCGATCCGCCTTTTCTAGCCAAGAGAGGTGGTTGTCTGAAAGATGCGACAATCAACTTAGTAATCTATTCAAGTGGACTCAGAACAGCCCTGAACTTCTCTAAACAAAACTGAGCTTCACGCTCATCTCCGGTCTCCAGGCAATAGCACAGCCCTCCGAGTTCCCTGTAGGGGAGGTACAATTCAATGCGCGAGAGGGCGCCAGGACCGAATTCGCCTCCATTCGCCTGGTATGCCTCAAGCATGAAGGTCACATATTCACGACCCAGGCGCATCTGCGGCACGAAATCAAAGATCGGATCACCAAATCCTGCGTATTCCCAGTCAAGGACCCCTGCGATCCGGGGTTCATCGGTCGCATGAAACAAGACATGCTCATGCCACAGGTCACCGTGAGAAAACCGTTGGACCGGACAACCCTGTTCCCAGTCCTCGCAGTACTGTTCCCACCAGTTCTGAGATTTGCGCAGGTCGCGTGGCGAAAGGTTCGCTTTCAGGTAGGAGTGCGCGTAGGACCATGTTTCCTCCGGTAGGGGAGCCGAGGATGTCGGCAGTTCCGGCAAGTCGTCCTGCCTTATCGTCTGTATGGCGAGAACCAACTCGCCCATTAAACCCGCAATTGGCTTAACGCTGGGCGATCGCTTGAGTACCGAGCCCAGGGCCGGTCCCTCGAATTTTTTTTGCATCATAACCCCGAAAGGAAAGATGTCCGATTCCTCGCAATAACCCAGGACCTCCGGCACCTCAACGAGAAGAAGGGACCTGAGTTTTGAAAGGACATAGCACTCCCTTCGGTGCCCTGTTTGCGCATTCTCGTTCCGCGCCACCCGAAAGACCAGGCCGGCAGGGCTGCCCAGGACAATGCTCTTGAAGCCTGTACCTATTCTTCGAAGTGGAAACGCAGAACTGCCGAGGTCGAATGTACGTCGAAGGCCATCGGCTAACGCGCTGTCGTTTATTATGAACTCTGAATAGGTCATCGGAATTAGTCGTGCCAAGTTACGTTCTAGATTATCCAAACCTCAATCTACTAATACTTTAAATACGCTAACCATTGTTTTCGACAGGAGACGACCGTGTTACCATTTAACCGAATCCCTACTCATCCAGGTGAGATGCTTCTCGAAGAATTCATCAAACCTCTGGGCATGACTCAGGCCGCGTTCGCCGACCAGATCGGCATGCCTATTCAACTGCTAACCGAAATCATTCAGGGTAAAAGAGGAGTTACTCCCGAGACTGCGTGGCTGTTGTCTAAAGCACTGGATATGACTCCGGGGTTCTGGCTGAATCTCCAACGGAATCATGATATCGTGAAGCAACGGCTAGAATCGACCGATTGATTACGGGTAAGTTTGCCAGAGCATCTGCCAATTTACAGGTGCAGTGGATTGATTCCAGTGTTATGCCAACAGGTGGACGAATCGCATCGCACAAACCGTAATCTCAGTTAGGGTGGTATCTTGAAGTGCATTCAATATAACCCTTGTCGTTTAACGTAACACGTTATATATTTATCATGATACGTTCGTTTGGCGATCGCGCTGGCCAGCACAGCATAAGGATAAACGCAAAGTGGCGTTAGTGCTTCACGTGGAGTAACGGCAATGCCTACGATGTTGAGATCGTGGATTATCATTTGGAGATCCTGCCATGAGTAATGAGAAACTGCCTCCTGTACACCCTGGCGAGATTCTGATGGAAGAATTCCTTAAGCCGATGAATCTGAGTCAGAACCAGCTTGCACTTTCCATAGGCGTACCGGCACGTCGCATCAACGAAATCGTCCTGGGGAAGCGAGGTATTACAGCCGATACCGCCCTTAGGTTGGCGCGATATTTCGGCATGTCACCCCAATTCTGGATGGGCATCCAGATGGACTATGCGCTCGACGTTGCCGAAGACGAACTAGCAGATCGACTAGAGGCTGAGGTCCGGCCGCATCCGTTTACGTCGCGGGCGACATCTTCGTGAACATCACCTCAATCTCCTTCGACGTGGACCAGACGCTGATCGACACGGACCGGGTCATCATGCGATCCATGGAGTCCGTTCGCGATGAATTGATTAAGCGCGTACCGGGTGAGCGAACCCGAAGCCTGACGGTAGAGGAGATGTGGTCTATTCGCGACCGGGAAGAGAAAGAATACGTGGGAAAGGTAAGAGACTTCGACGAGATACGGCGGAGGTCCTTCCTCAGGATGCTTGATCATGTCGGATACGCGGGTCCCGATCTGTCGGCGCGTCTCAACGAAGTGTACCTGGAACACCGGTACAACGACATCAGACCTTACCAGGACGTCGTGCCCATGCTCGATGCCCTTGCCCTGCGTTTCAAACTCGGGCTGCTGTCGAACGGCAACAACTATCCGGAGTACTTCGGGCTCGCTGACCGTTTCGACTTCGCCGTCTACGCACAGGATATCGGCATCGAAAAGCCGGATCCGAGGACCTATCAGATCGCGGTGGAACGAGCAGGTTGTAGCCTGGACCAACTGCTACACGTGGGAGATTCGCTGGAAACGGACGTCAAAGGCGCACAGGCGGTCGGTGTACATGCGGTGTGGTTGAATCGCAATGGCGCATTCAATGATACGGGAATAGAACCTGATTATCAAATCGCTACATTGACCGAACTTCCTGCCCTGTTAAGTCTGGATTGAGCCTGATTCGAAACGTATTCACGTGAAATGAAGGTCAAGGAACATCATTCGGACATGCCAGATCACTTTGCCGGGCACCAGGTCCATCTGCAAACCACGCGCCTGCAACTTCGTCCTTTCCGGGAGGCAGATTTCGAGATCGCGGAGGCCTACTACCAGGATCCCGAATTCCTGAATGCCATGGAAGGAGAACCGCCGGCCGATCCTCCGACGGCGGATTCGCTCACGCGGGTGGGCAGGATCATGGCAGAGCAAGGGTTTCTTTTTGCCATCGTGGAAAAGGCGAGCGGCAGGACGATCGGCGAGGTATGCCTTCAGTGGATGAATCTGGACCGCGCAAAGATTCCGGACGAGAAGGTGATGCGCATGCCGATCGGGATTTGGGACAAGTCCTTGTGGGGCCGAGGATATGGCAGGGAAGTAGTATGCTGTTTGATGGAGTACGCGTTTGAGGTGCTGGAAATCGACCGGCTTCGTCCTGTGGATGTTTCCATGGACAACGCCCGTTCCGTCGCGCTATGGCGGGCCTGCGGACTGAGGATCGCCTGCGAATCGTCGGACAGAAAGCTGGATTTCGAGATCACGCGATCGGAATACGTCCGGCAACCCCCGTTTCATCCCGATCAGAATCCATAAGGCAGGCTCAACGAAACATCCCTTAAGAGTGACACGATGGGTGAACTGATCCGATCTACTCCACCCGGCTGAACGCCAGGCGCTCTCCGGCGAATCCCTCGCGCCAGACGCTCGTACACGCCTCCACCATCTCCTCGAGATTCTCCGTAACCTCGCCAAAGCGATTACCTGGAACCAGGCCCATGTTGGGCGACAGGATCAGATTGTCCCGTCCGTAGAAGATCGCAAGATCGACCAGACCCGTACTGAACGCGGCCTCGCGCAACGATGGCACATTGACGGCGCCGGGGGGAAAGAAGAAGTAAAGCAGATCGCCGGTGATCGGCGTAACGGTGGGATTCTCCATACCCGGCTCACTCGGTGCGAAGGATGGGACGAGGGTATAGACTTCGTTGCTCGCGTACTTGGCGTGATAGGCATCATTCTCCTGCGGCAAGGCATTCCACACCGCCTCGCACGTCTTCGGCGCGAGGTCGTCCAGCAATCGCGCGATGCAGCTCACGCCCCGTTTCTTCAAGGTCACTTCAATATAACGATCCATACATTTCTCCTTAGGTACCCGTCAAACGTTATGCGATGACTTCCATCAACCGTCCCAGACCGGACTGCGGCGTCAGACGGTTTGCCAGGCGCAGGGCCTCCCACAACGTCACCTGGTTTGCCGTCAGCACCGTTTTGCCGACCGCCGTCTCGAGTTCAGACAGAATACCAACGGTGTGCAACGCGGTGTCGGGGATCAGCAACGCCTCAGCGTTTGGATGATCGTTGGCTCGTGCGAAGCGCAGGACCTCTTCGCGTTCAATGAGCGCAGACTCATCCCCCGTCCAGACCCCAAGACAACCCATGTGTACCACCTCGATCCCATCCGACTCGAGAAAAGTGCGAAAGGCTTTCGACAGGGCTGCCGGGTAGGTCGCGGCGACGGCGACCTTTCTCAGACCGAGGGCTTTGCAAGCGCTGAGGAACGCCAGCGACGTACTCGATGACGGAACGCCGAGCGCATCGGCAAGATCCTGCGCCTGGCGCCGCGCACCTTTCAGGCCGAAGACGAAACTCCCGCTCGTGCACGCCCACGTACAGACGTCGACGTCTTGAGGACGCAACTCCTCCACCCCGGCGAGCAGGTATTCCCGGCTTCCGGTGATCTGAGTCTCGTCGATACGATGCAGGTTCGGGCTGTCGGTATGGACCACCCGGACATCCACCGCGGGCTTCAGCGCGGCTGCGAGTCGGGGGTAGTCGTCTTCCGCGGAATGGAGCGGATAAAGTATGCCGACCTTCACTGTGTTGCCCATCAGTTATGGTTACTCGCGCAATCCGTTACGGCCCATCGCTCAGATAGTCGTAAACAACCCGGGCATACCCTTCGGTGTAGCTGCTCTCCATGTGGAAGGCGTCGCCGTAGTCGAGCGGCGCGAGCGGCGTGAGGTCGCACCGCGGGGAAGCGCCGAGTTCGATGGTGCCCTTCCCCTGCGCGAAGGCGTGCACTTCCACGTCCTGTGTCGTTTCGCTGCAATCGATCAACTGTTTGAGGGCAAGTCCCGGACCGTCGGCCCGGGGTATGATCTTCAGACGCCAGGCCGGGGTCAGGGCGGGCATCGCGGCGTGGCCAGCACCGACATCGGGCGCGGGACAGGTGCCGGGCGAGGCGCCGGCATCCTGCGAAGCGCCGGCGGCCTGGCCGGCACCGGCATCCTGGGGAGCGCCGGCATCCACGTTCGAGGCGATGCGCAACACCGGCACGCCGCCATAGGAGGTTTCCGTCACCATAGACCGGCCCGCATGGGTCACTTTCATTTCCGCATACACCTTCGGCGTCCCGTAGATCTCCCGGCCCGCGGCGATGCCGGCGGGACCGTTGTGGAACACATGGGAGCAGTAGAACCCGGTCTGATCCCGGAAATGGCACTTCATCACGATAAAGGACTCTTCGAAGGGGCCGTAGTTTTTACAATCTGGCACCTCCAAGCCGGAGGCCACGCACATCCCGTCTTCAGCCGCCTGCAGGGGCTCCGGAAGGAATCCCTGCACGGCGGACGGCGCGGCGTGGAAGAAGACAAACTGGAATCGCACGTTTCGATAGACCGCCGGAAGCGGGGGATAGAAGGGGCTCCCCGCCGGAATGTTCCAACCGTAATCGTGTTTGAGTCTCATGTCCGGTTCTCCTGCGACATGTCCGGGTCTCCAACGACACGGTTTGGGACCTTGCAACTTGTCATTAACTTAATCGATCAACATATTAGGTACAGGATGAATCCGTCAGCATCTTCGTCAACGTCTCCGTCAAGGTCTGCACCGGTGCCTGCTACTACCGTATCAACAGGAAGCGGGTGGCCCCGGACCGTTTCCCTTACCGCAATAACCTAACCATGTCCAATTCCACGCCCAACATCATCTACATCCTCGCCGACGACATGGGATACGGCGACATGGGGTGCAACAACCCCGGTTCGAAGATCCCGACGCCCCACCTGGATCTGCTCGCCGAGGGTGGTATGCGCTTCACCGACGCCCATGCCCCGTCGAGCGTGTGCACGCCGAGCCGATATGCCCTGCTGACCGGCCGCTACTGCTGGCGCACGCCCCTGCAGAACAGCGTCCTGTGGCCCTACGATCCGCCCCTGATCGAGCCCGGGCGCCTCACCGCGGCGGAATTGCTTCGCGAGCAGGGCTACCGCACCGCGTGTATCGGGAAATGGCACCTGGGATGGGAATGGGCCACGCTGGACGGGAAGCCCGCCCACGAGGGCACGGCGGTGGGCAGGCTGGATCGGGAACTGCGGGAGGAACGGGAACGGCACGTCGATTTCAGCGCGCCCATGCGCGGGGGACCGGTCGACTGCGGATTCGACACGTACTTCGGCGTGGACGTGCCGAATTTCCCGCCCTACACCTGGTTCGAGCAGGACCGGCTCGCCGGGGAACCGACAGTACCCAAGCCTAATGAGATGTTCGGATGGCCCGGCATCATGAAACCGGGCTGGTCGCTAGAGGAGATGATCCCCGCGTTCATACGCCGCGTGGTCAACTACATCGATTCGTCCGGACCCGATCCGTTCTTCCTCTACTTTCCGCTCACGTCGCCCCACACGCCCATCGTGCCCAACGCGCCGTTCATCGGACGGAGCGGTTCGGGGCTCTACGGAGACTTCGTGTGCGAGGTGGACTGGGTGGTGGGCCAGATCATGGCGGCCCTGGAGCGCCGCGGAATCGCCGACGACACGCTGCTGATCTTCACCAGCGACAACGGACCGGAATGCGCCCCGGCCGCGGACGGCGGGAGCTACGAACACGCACGGCGCCACGGCCATTACAGCATGGGGAACCTGCGCGGCGTCAAACGCGACGTCTGGGAAGGCGGACATCGGGTCCCCTTCCTTGCCCGGTGGCCGGGTGTTGTGCCCGCCGGCACAGTTTGCGACCAGCTCACCACCCTGGGTGACTTCATGGCGACCTGTGCCGACCTGACCGGCGTCGACCTGCGGGAGGACGAAGGCGAGGACAGCGTGAGCATATTGCCGCTGTTGCAGGGGGAGACCGGTGATCCGGTGCGGGACTTTGCCGTTCACCACAGCTGCCACGGCACCTTCGCCATCCGTAGAGACAACTGGGTCTTCATCGATGCCCCGGACGGAGACGACAACCGCGAACCCGACTGGTTCAAGGAAGAGCGGGGCTATACCGCCCACGACTTCCCAGGCGAACTCTTCGATCTCGACAAGGACATCTCGGAACGGGTAAACCGGTACGGCGACCATCCCGATCTCGTCCAGGAGATGTCGCAGATGCTGCAAAGGGTGAAGTCGGAAGACATCGCGGAAAGGCCGTCGCCCGCGAAATGACTCGATGTGTACTCTTTGACCTGGACGGAACGCTGATCGACACGTTGAATCTGTATGTTCGTGCGGTCGTCCGGACGCTGCAGGCGACCGGACACGACCTGATGTCCCTGGAAGAAGTCCTGGCACTTCGCCTGAATTCCGAACCGCGCTTGATGGCCCACTTCTATCCACCGGACGAAGTTGAAGACGCCCACCGGCGATTCCTGGATAACTACCGCGGACTGCACGCCGGGTACTTCGGTGGCGTGTATCCCGGTGTGGACGGACTGTTGAATTCGTTGCGCGGCCGAGGCATCAAACTGGGTATCGTTTCCGGCAAGAGCCGGGGTGCCTGGGCGATCACCCGCGAACACGCCCGGTTGGGCGCATTCGATACGCTGGTCTTCGATGACGATGTATCCGCGCCCAAACCGGACAGCGAGGGTCTCTTGAAGGCGATGAGCAACCTGGGCGTCTCGCCTTCCGATACCGTCTACGTCGGCGATTCAGTCGATGACCTGGAAGCCGCGACAGCCGCGGGCACCGGGTTTCTTGCGGCCCTGTGGTCGAAATCCGAATCGGACATCCTGGTTTTCGAGCAGGCCGCCGCGGAGATCGGGCCGAACACAGGTGTGGACCATCCCGGTGAGGTCGTAGGGTTTCTGCAGAACGCCGGAAGATGACACGGCGGAGAATGTCCACTCGGCGGTACCGTAGCGGAGCGTGGCCCGCTGTAACGGACCCCGACGAAGGCAGGCCGCAGCGGAGCACACCATGCCGGATTACAACTATCATTTCGATCGTGATGATATAGAGGCTGCCCTGGCCTGCGTGGATAAGTACGGTTTCTGCGTCATCCGGCAGCTGATCGATCAGAACATGGTCGCCGCGCTGAAGGATTCCATCGACCGGCACCTGGATCCGGAGAGTGACCTGGCCCCGGCATCCAACCGGTATCACATGGCCTTCGCCGAGGACAGCGAGCCCGTCTGGGACCTGGTCGACAGCCCGGCCTACATGAACTTCATTCGCACCGTGCACGGCACAACCGACCTCTGCCTGCATCGCTCCGCGGCCATCCTGCGCACGCCGGGCGAAGGCATGGGCCGCTGGCACCAGGACCACCGGGGACACATCGATAATCCGCAGCGGGCCAATGACGTCCTCAACCGCTATCCCATCCCCAGCGGCTGCTGGTTTTATCTCAACGGAAGCCATCCCGATCGAAGCGGCATCGCGGTCATCGAGAAGTCCAACCATCTCGAATGGGACGGCCCCGACGGGTTCGTCATGGGACCGGAGCGTAGCGGCCTGTACCCCGAGGGCGGCACACCCGACACGCCCTACGACCCCATGTCCGTGCCCGGCTGCGTCCCGGTCCTCGCCGATCCCGGCGACCTGATCTGCTTCGCCGCGCTCACCTGGCATGCCAACATGGCCACCCGCGAGCGGCGCTACTCCTGCGGCATCGGTTTCCGCCCCAGAGCCTGGCGCATCGACGCGCCGTGGCCCCTTCCCGCTTCCGCCGCTGCTCTCGCCGAACGGCTGCCCGATCGTCTCAAGCATTTCACCGACGGTTACACGGGTTTCGACGGGGAGTGGAAGGCAGAGTGAAGTGGCCCGGCTACAAGAAGCCCATGTGAATCATGCGTTCCCATCCGCCTATTCCGAATAGTCTTCCCGAACCGGTCCGGTCTCGCCTGAGGGGCTACAAAACCGAAGGCCGAAACCTCCGGACTGAATCCTGCTCATCCGTATTCCTCTACACGCATCCCCTGAAACCCGGACTGGTTCTGAAATCGCGAGACGTCCGGTTGAGGCCGCAGGAACCGGACCTGCTGGCGGAGACTATAGCTCTGACGTGGTTGCAGGACAAACTTCCCGTGCCCGAATACCGGTGTTTTCACGTGGAAGGCGACATGCAGTACCTACTCATGACGCAGTTGGAAGGCGTATCGGGGATACATCCGGAATCGACCGGGGATCCAGCGCGCCTCGTGCAAGAATTCGCACGGGGCCTGCGCGAAATACATGCGCTGGATATCGGATCCTGTCCCATGGATTGGCGCATTTCGCGGTTCTTTCAGTGGACGGAAGGGTTGATCGACCGTGGCGTGTTTGACGATCGGATCCCGGCTGGTGGTACCAGAGACGGTCTAAGGGAAGCACTCGACGCGATCAAAACCGCGCTGCCCGAGGAGGAAGACCTGGTCTTCACGCACGGCGACTACTGTCTGCCCAACGTCCTGTTCAAGGACGGCGAACTGACCGGATACATAGACCTTGGTTTCGCGGGTGTCGGCGATCGGTACCTGGATTTCGTGTCCGCGAGCTGGACGATACAGAGAAACCTGGGCGAAGAGTGGATATCCCTGTTTTTCCATGCCTATGGTCTCGAGCATCCCGACCGTGATAAAATGGGGACGTGGCAAAGCGTTTTCGAATTTGTTTTTCGATAGGAAAAGGCGCACGGACGACACTCCGAAGGGAGACGATGGACGTGAACGTACCCCATGCCCAGGTCGAGGCCCTCCTTCGCGAGGCGGCCAATCAGATCGTCATGCCGCTTTGGAGAAACCTGGGTCGGGAGGACGTTTCCGAGAAGAGTGCGGGCGATTTGACAACGTCAGCCGATACCCGGTGCGAGGCCTTCCTGGCATCTC
Organism: Gemmatimonadota bacterium; assembly: GCA_009835325.1. NCBI lineage: Bacteria > Pseudomonadati > Gemmatimonadota > Gemmatimonadota bacterium. Next base: position 30,342 of record VXWP01000091.1, read on the forward strand.
ACCTACCCCGGTTGATCGAAGGTGCGCTGGTCCTGGGCGAGGAAAGCGTTTATGACGATCCCGACTTGTTGGACGTGTTGCAAACGGACGCGCCTGTCTGGGTCATCGATCCCCTGGATGGCACGCGGTACTTCGCGGCAGGTGAGCCGAAGTTCGCCATCATGGTCTGCCTTATTCAGGCGGGCACGACGTTAGGAGCGTGGATACTCAACCCTTTGGATGGCGTCCTGACGAGTGCAGAAAGGGGAGGTGGCGCATTCCAGGGAGGTGGTGCCGTTCAGGATGGTGGGCGCCTGGCCGCCGATTCCACGCGCCTGGTCGTCGACCCATTGCCCCTGCCCCTGGATCGCGCCCGTGGCGTGGCCATGACGTGGTATCTCCCGGATGCGCTCAAACCCACCGCCGAAGCGGCGAAGGATAGCTTTCAATTCATAGAACGCACCCGGTGCGCCGGCTATAACTATCCTTCTTTCGCAAAGAACGAATTGCAGTTCCTGTTCTTCTATCGCACCCTGGTCTGGGATCACGCGCAGGGCGTCCTGATCACGCAGGAGGCCGGCGGCTTCGTGCGAAGATTGGACGGTACCGAGTACTCCCCCGTGGATGACCGCAAGGGGTTGCCGTGCGCCAACAGTCCGGAAACGTGGAAATCGGTACAGCGGACGCTGGTACCGTACGTCGAGGTCGTCGGCAGCATCTAGCTGCTTTTATTTTCGGAGGTCAGGGGGGATAACGTGGCCCCGCGACATCCACGGGGCCACGCCTGGCCGCGAAGGGCCGGTTCACGATGCGAGGCGCCACTTCACCTCGAGACGTCATTTCACCTCGTGGCCTGGAGCGGCCGGTCTGTTCCGGTGAAAGGTGACGGAGGATCAAGCCGCCATACCCGTGATACATCCGCGACTTTGGCCAGTTTTGCATACGCACCGTCAACTGAATCGGATTCCACTTCAAACTTGTCAAAGGCATCGGACGTTTCACCAGGATGTTCTCCCTTAGATTCGGATGACTCCGAATTCCAGGTGAATGCGTCATACACCAGCGTAAGGTTTAATAGCACCGGCTTGCTTTCCGATTTGCCGTCACTGGCGTAGATAACCGCCGGCAGTACGGGAACGATACCGACGTTCCCGTATACAGACGCGAATTCGGCCGGCGTTACGGAACTCCGGGGCCGGATGATGAATCGACTGCCATACCGATCGACGCAGAGCAGCGCTTCCTCGGGGGATCGAATGCCCAGCCTGCCGGGAATCGCGATACCGAACCGGTAAGTAATAACGTCCTCCTCATAGTCCGACGCCGGATCCCCCTCGAACTCCAGGTCCGTCCCGGGACCAGCAGGGAACTGGACGATGCGATATCGATCATAGACCGGGTCATTTACGATCGGAGGATGGTTTGGTCCGTGGTGCACGGGCCGAACCAGGTACTTCGTGTCGAAGGTGGCCAGTACCGATTGCGTATACTGCGCCGGCTGCGACGGCTCCGTTGACGGCTTCACCTGCGGTGACGGCGTGGAATCCGAGAATCCGATCCAGGCGACCACGAACGTGACCGCGAGTAATGGAACCAGAAAGTAGGAAACCAGGTTTGACCGTGACATGGGTAGCTCCCTTGTTGCAATGTGAAAGAGAACAGGAAGGAACTACGGACATGTGGTCACGGAGGAGATCTCGACTGCCAGCTGCTGCTTATGACATCTGGCAACCCGTGGTTTGTGTTTGAATCGCTGTCGACGCGAATAACCGGAGAGGTAGAGACGGGCAGCAGGATCTTGCGGGACAACGAGTTGACGTGCAGACCGCACAAATCCACCAACCCGTCCAGAGACAGCCTGTCCTGCAATAAAGAGAAGCATTTGCACATCCAGAGCCCGATCATGGTCTTTCCTCCGGGGCACGTCGAGGCTGATGGCGTGTCTACCCTGTTTTACTGTCGCGGTGGTTGTCTGGTTCCCGGAAAGGGTGAACAGACGCACCACGGGCCGGTTTTGGGGGCGCCATTCAGGAACTGGAAATCTGCGGCGGCCGCAACCCGGTGTATCTGGCCCGCGGCCGGATGAGCTGGTCCCTTTCGTACTGTTCGATCGCGTGTCCGATCCAGCCTGCCGTGCGGCCGAGGGCGAACAGGGCCATGGCGCTGCCTTCGGGCATGTTGAGGACGCGCACCAGGGCCGTGAGGGCCAAGTCGATGTTGTACCGGTCCGGGACCAGTCGATGGGTCGTTTCGATGATTTCCCGCGCAAGCAGCAGGTCCTTGGATCCCGGAAACCGATCCTCCAGCTTGCGCAACAGCAGGCTCGCCCGAGGGTCCACGTCGCGGTATACGGCGTGGCCGAACCCTGGTATCTTTTCACCAAGTCGCAGCCTGTTGGCAATCGCCCGTTCAACGCTGCCGATCGATTCCGCCTCCTGAAACAGCGCTTCGACCCGCTCGCTGGCAGCGCCGTGCTTGTAGCCGCGCAGTGCCGCGAGTCCCGCGCATACCGCACTGTAGGGCGTCGTTCCCGCCGATGCGGCGCATCGTACGGTAAAGGTCGATACATTCAGTTCGTGATCCGCGAACAACACCAGGGTCGTATTGATCAGTTCCGCCGCGCCATCAATCTCCGGCGCCCAGGCCCTTCGCAACGCCTGCGCGATCCCGCCCATCGGGTCTTCGCCCGTGGCCACGCCTGTCATGAACCAGAGAATACGCATGCCCGTCGCGGCGACCGTGTCCCGCCGCAGGTCCAGTGCGGCCAGGTCATCCGCCTCAGCCAGGGGAAGCAAAATCTGGAAGCGTTCGACAGGCTTGAGCTTCTTCAATTTCAACCAGCTTTCGCGGTAGTCCCTCTGGTAGGTGTTTGAGAAAATCGGAAAAGAAAACCGCTTGTCATTCGTCCAGATCAAAGCCGCGACACGCTCGAACGACTCGTTCGCCGCCAGGATCGTCGCGTCCCGGCCGCGGTAGAACAGCCGTTCATCCGTGATCAGCGTGATCGCCGATTCCAGGATCGGATCCCCCGTGTGCAGGGCCCTTTTTACCGCCCATCCCGGATTCCGGCGGGCGCGCTTGCGGGCTTTCAGCCGTTCGATGTCTTCACTGCGATACAACCGCTTCCGCCGACCGTCGCCGCTTGCTTCCGACCGGATCATACCGCGGCTTACATACGCATAGAGCGTCGACGGACTGACGTTCAGCGCGGAGGCCGCTTCGGTGGATGTCATGTATCTTCTGCTGTTCATGAAAGATCCTCTCGTTTTGATGGCCGCTCGGTTTGATGGTCCGCCGTTTTGATGGCCCGCCGGGGTATGTCCCATTTCAAGAATATATGTTGATTGATATTTTAATCAATATTGACAATATGTCAAATCACCTTTTGTTAGATACAGACGGACCCTCTGGCCATCTGCCTGATATAGGAGCAACACTTTGCACCAGATCGCCGAATTGCCCGGAGACGGGATCGGACCTGAGATCACCCGCGAGGCCGTTAAGGTGTTGAAGGCTGTGGGGGAGCGGCACCAGCTGGACCTAGTTTTTTCCCACCACCTGGTCGGTGGAGCGCTGATCGATGCACAGGGTGTCGCATTGTCCGATGAGGTCGTGGAGGCTTGCAGGCGTAGCGACGCGGTGCTCTTCGGCGCGGTGGGCGGCCCCCAATGGGACCACCTGGACATGCAGGACCGGGCGGACCATGCCCTGATTCGTCTGCGGCAGGAACTTTCCGTCTATGCGAATCTGCGGCAGTTCAGGTTGTACCCGGGGCTGGAAGACGCGTCCGCGGTCAAAGCCGATCTCATAAGCGGGGGTGTTGATTTCATCATCCTGCGCGAGCTTTCCAGCGGCGCCTATTACGGACAACCCAAGTTCAGCGAAGTCACCCCCAGCGGCAGAAGGGCCGTCGATACCATCGAGTACTACGATTTCCAGGTCGAACGACTGACGCGTTACGGATACGAATTGGCGCGACAAAGGCGTGGCAGACTGACCTCGATGTCGAAGTGGAACGCCCTGGAATCCTCCAGGCTCTGGCGCGATGTCGTCGAGGAGGTGGCCGCGGAATATCCCGATGTCGATACGCGGCACGAAATAGTCGACGCGGGTGCCATGAACCTGATTCAGCGGCCCGCCGAGTACGACGTGATCGTCATGCCCAACATGTTCGGTGATATACTGGGCGACGAGGCGGCCGTGCTTGCCGGGTCTATCGGAATGGTCCCGTCAGCGGAGATTTCGCTGGACGGCACCTCGCTGTATGAGCCGATTCACGGGAGTGCGAATGACATCGAAGGCAAGAACATCGCGAATCCCATCGGAACGATCCTGAGCGGCGCCCTGATGTTCCGGTACAGCCTGGACTGTCCCGACGGCGCCGACGAGATCGAACGCGCGGTCGGCAGGGTGATCGAAGAAGGATACAGGACCGCGGACATCCTGAGGTCGCCCGGTCAACAGAGGGTATCCACGTCGGAAATGGGCGATCTGGTGGTTGAAATGTTAAGGGAGTGATCATGTCTTACTCACCTGGACTCAAGGACGTCGTAGCGGCGGAAACCCGCCTGAGTCATGTGGACGGCGAAGCCGGCAAACTGGTCATCGGAGGATATCCACTCGAGGAGATCGCGGATCGGGCGACCTATGAGGAGATGGTCTGCCTCCTGTGGCACGGAAGGCTGCCCACCGAGGCTGCCCTCGAGGGATTCGCCGGCGAACTGGCCGCGAGCCGGACGCTGTCCGGTGTCACCCACGATCTGTTGCGCGGCGCGGCGAAGGAGAAACGCCCCGTCATCGACGCCGTCCGCATGGCTGTCGCGTCCCTTCCCTCCATCGACGACACGGCGGACGCCCGGACCCTGGTGGCCGGACTGCCGACCATCGTGGCGGCCTACTGGCGCCTGCTGCACTGTAAAGAGCCGGTGGAACCCGACGTCAGTCTTAGCCACACGGCCAATCTGCTGTACATGCTGCACGGTGAAATCCCGCGCGATGACCGGGTACGTGCGCTCACGACCTATCTCAACACCGTGATCGATCACGGCATGAACGCCTCCACCTTCACGGCGCGGGTCATCGTTTCCACGCGTTCAGACTTCAACTCCGCCGTTACGGGTGCGATCGGCGCGCTCAAGGGACCATTGCACGGTGGTGCGCCGGGACCGGTCATCGCCATGCTCGAAGCCATCGGCGCCTCCGATAACGCCGATCCCTTCCTGCGAGCGAAACTTGATTCCGGGGAACGGCTCATGGGTTTCGGACACGCGGTTTACCGGGTTCGTGACCCGCGGGCCGACGTCCTTTCGCGCGCCGCGCGCGCATTCTTCGACCGTGAAGTCGACAACCGTGAGGACGACCTGTACGCCCTGGCCCTGCACGTCGAGAAAACCGCCCTCGAACTCCTCGAAGAATACAAACCCGGCCGGCGCCTGCAGACCAACGTCGAGTTCTATACCGCCCTCCTCCTCAAGGGGCTGGGTCTCCACCCGGACCTCTTCACCCCTATGTTCGCCGTGGGACGCGTCGCCGGCTGGACGGCACATTGCATCGAGCAGCGGATCGTCGACCGCATCTTTCGCCCGGAATCCCATTACTCGGGCGAGATGATCAGGCGGTGGACGTCCCGTGACGAGCGGTAGCTTATGGCCACGGATATTCATCGACTAAACGCTGGCATTAAGCGTCCGAATCCCGCATAATATCATCTTGAGACATCTATACGTTTAATGATGTGAGTTCAGGTTGATCCTGCGGCCGATACCGGGAGAGGAACAGTCTATGGCGATGGTCGACATGAAGCAGATCCACGCGCTGGAAGACGCGACGGACCTGCTCAGACGTCCCGACGAACTGCGTCAACGTGCCGTGGAGCACGGTTGTCTTTTCTTCCGGCGATTGCTCGATCCGGCGCGCGTGCTGGAGGTCCGGCGCCAGGTGCTCTGCGTGTGCCGGGAACACGGATGGGTTGCCCCCGGATCGGACCTCATGGCCGGCATCGCGAATCCCGGCATCAGCGTATTCGAAGGCGACGACCCGCGCTGGATCGCTTTCTACAACGATGTCCAGCGGATCCGCGATTTCCACGCACTGGCCCTCGACCCCGCGGTAATCCACATGCTCGAAGTGCTGTTCGGAGAACCCGTGCTGGCCCACAGCCGGAACATCTGCCGGCTCGTGTTCCCGGACACGAACACCCACTCGACCCCGCCGCACCAGGACAACTACTTCATCGGCGGTTCGGATGAGACGTGGACGGGCTGGATTCCGCTAGGCGACTGTCCGGAGAAACTCGGAGGGCTCGCCGTCAACCGGGGATCCCACCGCGGCGGCATGCTGGAGACGACTGATGGCGTGGGACCGGGCGGACGGCAGGTACCCGTCGAGGACGCTTCCGCGTGGGTCGGAGGCGACTATGCCTGCGGGGACGTCATCATCCTCCACAGCCTGACCATTCACCAGGGCCGGGACAACGTGACCACGGACCGCCTCCGGCTGTCGTCCGACTACCGGTACCAGCCGAGAAGCCACCCCGTCCGGGAGGATTCCCTCCAGCCCCACATGAACTGGCTGACTTGGGACCAGGTTTACGAACACTGGGATGCGGACGATCCGGTGAGGTACTACTGGCGGGACTGGCCCCTGGACGTGGTCAAGCGGGAGCCACGGTAGGCGGCCCGCGCCTGGACGCGCCGGCGCCTTGATTCGCGCCTGGACACGCCGGCGCCTTGACTCGCCCCAGGTCCGCACCCGGACATCCCCGGACATGCCCAATCCACTTACAAAAACCGCCATGCACCTGGTGCGGATGTTCCTGTCTAAACCGATGGCGACGCCGGTGGATTTGTCGGGACGCCACGTGATCGTGACCGGGGCATCGCCCGGTTCGCTCGGGTACGAAACCGCGAGGATCCTCGCGAGCTGGGGCGCGACGGTCGTGGCGACCCGGGTCGGCGACGTGTCCCTGATGGAAGCGGCGCTGAAAGACGATCTACGCAAGGGCGGCGCCGACGCGGACAACCTCACGGCGCGCGCATTGGATCTCGCCGACTCGCACAGCGTCAACGCCTTCGCCGCCTGGTACCGCGACCGACACCAGGGCAAGCTCCATGTGCTGGTCAACAACGCGGGTATCCACAGGAAGACCCTGGCTCCTCGCACGGAAACGCCTTTGACCGATGACGGCTTCGAGGTTCACTGGCGGACCAACTACCTCGGCGCCTTTCACCTGACCTGGGCGCTGCTTCCCCTCCTGCAACGTACCGGTATTGAAAGCGGCGACGCGCGGGTCGTCAACGTGTCCTCCGGACTCCACGAACGGGTCGGGAACACGGATCTGTTCGGGTACGATGACCTGTTCGGTGAGGGGCCGGATCGCCACCAGCCGCCACGTGATAGGCCGCGCTACCACTCCTGGGACGCCTATGGAAGGTCGAAACTGGCGATGAATCACATGGCTTTTGAAATCGAAAGGCGATTCGCCGAATCCCACAGCTTGCACGGGGTGGCCGTACACCCGGGCGTCGTGATGACCAACCTGACCCTGCCGCAGACGTTTGAAGGGTGGATCGGCAAGGCAGTGCATCGCATCAGTTCCGCGCTGGCCTCGCTGGTCCTGCTGTCCCCGAATGCCGGGGCGCAGACCATCGTGATGTGCGCGAGCCAGCGTCCCCTGCAAGGGGGAAGATACTATGAGCGCTGCGACATCGCCGAACCGAGCGCGGACAGCCTTGACGCAGACGCTTCAAATCGGCTGTGGGAGCAATCGGAGCGGTGGGTCGGGACGCTCGCATAGGACGTGGTGCTCGCGCGGCCAACCACGCGGCATACACTGCAAACCGCGCTGAACTTGTAGGCAATTCGTAATCAACCCGGGTGAATCAACCCACCGGAATCAATCCTCAGGAAGACCCACTTTGGACAATGAGTTACTAAAACGGGGGTTCTCACCCCGGCCGCTGACCTCCGCGCAACGCACGGCGCTGGACACCGAGGGCTTCCTCATGCTGGAGGAGATCATCTCGCCGAACTGGCTCGCCCGGCTGCGCCATGCTTTCGATGAGATTCATGTCCGCGAAGGCGAAAAGGCCGGCGAGGAGGTCGCCCAGATGGAGGGCGTGCGCCGGCTTGCCGATCTCGTCAACAAGGGATCGGTATTCGACGCGGTCTACCTTCAGCCCGAACTCTTGACGGCGGTCTTCCATGTCCTGCAGCGGCCGTTCAAGCTGCACTCGCTCAATGGGCACGACCCCCTGCCCGGAAGCGGTTTGCAGATCCTGCACGCCGATTGGGGCCAGCCTGCCGAACCCGGCGGACCCTGCCACGTCGTCAACTCCATGTGGATGCTCGACGATTTCACCCGGCACAATGGCGCGACGCGCTGCGTACCGGGCAGCCACCGGATACCCGGCCGGATTACCGACCACGTAGCCGACCGCCTGGCGGACCACCCCGATCAGGTACACCTAACGGGCCGCGCGGGTTCGGTGGCCGTATTCAACGGAAGCCTCTGGCACAGCTCTTACGTCAACCGCAGCGACGGCCCGCGGCGCGCCCTGCACTGCGCCTTCATCGCCCGTGAACACCCCCAGCAGACGAATCAGCGGGAGTATCTGCAGCCCCTGACGGCCCAACGCCTGTCCCCGCTGGCGCGTTACATCCTGGACGTCGAGGACGACCCGCGGTAATTCGATTACCCAAACAGCTCCTGCACCAAACCACGCGCCCGGTCGATCACGGTTTCGAGGCAGCCGGGTGCCAGCTTGGCCCAGTAGGTGACGTCTTCGTTGGCCTCGTGTCCACCTCGGGGATAGGCCTCCCGCGTCGGCAAGTAGCCGACATAGTGCGACGTGAGGTGGGCCGGAAAGAGGAAGGGCACCGGCGAGTTCATCTTGAGCGCCAGTTGCCCTTCCACGAATGGTTCGCCGGGGAGGCCAATAATACAGAGATCACCGATGCGAAGGGCCTGGATCTCGTAGCTGAACGCGCCGTCCCGCTGCCTGCACAGCTCGACGCTGCGGGTAGACGCCGCCCGGAACCAGCGCGGGTCCACCTGCCCTTCCGCTTCCCGCGGTGGCTGGGGATGCTCCGCCAGGATCGCGTGGGCCTCACGCAGGCGTTCGTCCGGAATCTCGCGAAATGGCAGACCGATCGTTTCGATCCGGGTATCCAGCGCGGCTTCGCCCGAGAAGTTGCCGGCTAACGTCATGTTGTTTACAATACGCTCGCTCAAACCAGACAGTTCGCGGCCCATCCGCCGGTGGTCCGGCCGGAAATCCGGGTCGTAGGGGTGCCAGGGGTTGATGTTTCCGCAACACCCGTTGACGACCAGTGGCACGGCATCGGGGCCGAAGGCCTGCTGCATCTCCCGGGACCAAGCGCCGGGCCAATCCGCCGACGCGGCCAGGAAGGTTTCGCTGTTTCCGTACGCATTGACCGGGTGGCACGTGTAGTGCAGGAGAAAGGCCAGCGGCTTCCCACTCACATCCTGGATGCAGCAGACCCCCACTTCCGGATCAATAGGACCTTCCAGGTAACACACCTCCGAGATCCCGAAGGGCTGTTGCTCCCGGCCCAGCGGCCTGGGCATGAGAATGGTGCCATCCCGGCGAATGCCGCGCCGGTTGAAAGCCAGGTCGCCCTTCACGCCGCGGCCCAGACCGATGCGCGCGGGCTCAAGCCTGCCCGCCGCTTCGACAGCGGCTTCCACGGCCGCGGCTGCGGCCCGGTCTCCGTAAGCGCGCTCGCCCCCTCGCAGGTATTCCGTCTCCTCGGTGGTCTCCAGTGAAAAATCCGGATCCAGCATGAAGTAACCGAGGCTCGGAGCGGAATGCGTCTGCGTCGCCTGGACCATGATCGCGTCCCGTTCAATGCCCGTCTGCTCGTGGATCTCCGCGCGGATCCGGTCCGTGTAGTCGCCGGTAACGATGGTGAGATCCAGGATAACCAGGCAGATCCGCCGCCCACCCGCCTCAAAGACGATGGCCTTGGCAAAGAGCGGATCCAGGACGGTACTGGCCGGACGGTGGTCACCGGCTCCGCTGCCCCCCAGATGTGTCCCAACCGAAGGGGAGATATCGATCATCGCCGCACCGGCGCTCAGCTGGTTTGACGCGTTCATGGCGTTCCTTTCTTCGTTTCCCTTTCGTTCCTGGATGATTCAGACTAACATAAAACATCCACACACCAATTGAGAAAGGGGAATTCGATCATGATCGAATGGCTGGGTATCGAACACCTCTTCGAACTGTCCCGGACGGAAGCGATCTGGGGATTCTTCACCCCGCTGATCGTCTACGCCGTGTTTTTCGTGATCCAGGTCATGCTCCCCGGCAGGTGGGTCCCCGGTTACGTCGTCAATCCGGAGACCGGCGAACCCCGCAATTACCGCCTGAACGGCATGCTCGTGTTCTTGATCGCGATCGTCGTGTGGGCGCTCGAACTCACCGGGCTTCCCCACGACTGGTTCTACCGGTCCTCGGTCTATGCCGTGGCCGGCGGAACGGTCTTCAGCATAATCTTCACCCTGATCGCCGTGTTTACCCAACCGGAAGGCAAGGTGAAGAACCGGTTCCTGGCGTGGTGGTTCGGCCGTGCGCAGGAGATTTCGTTCTTCAACGAACGAATCGACGTGAAAATGTACATGTATGTTGTCGGGGGAACGATGCTGTCGCTCAACGCCCTGTCCGGCGCCGTGTACCACTACGAACTCTTTGGTGAAAAAGCCAATCCGGGCGTCATCCTCTACGCGGCGTTCTTCACCTTCTACATCATGGACTACATGGTCTTCGAGCGCGTACAGCTCTATACCTACGACCTGATCCACGAGAATGTCGGCTTCAAGCTAATATGGGGCTGCCTCGTGGTCTACGGCTGGCTGTTCATCCTTCCGCTGTGGGGATTGGCCGCGCACCCGAACCCCGAATTCTCGCCCGCCTGGACTAACTTCTGGCTCATCGCCGCGTCCGCGCTGTTCCTGTTCGGCTGGGGTATCTCGCGCGGCGCCAACCTGCAGAAATACACCTTCAAGCGGTGGCCGGACCGCAAGTTCCTCGGCCTCATCGCGCCGAAGTACATCCAGGCCGGCGACCGCAGGATCCTGTGCAGCGGCCTGTGGGGCGTCGCCCGCCACTTAAACTATATGGGCGAGGGGTTCCTTGCCCTGTCCATCGCCCTGATCTTCGGTCACTTCGCGAACTTCTGGGCCTGGACCTATTTCATTTTCATCGTGTCCCTGTTCATGTACCGGCAATGGGACGACGACCGTCACTGCGCCGAGAAGTACGGCGCAGAAAATTGGGCGGAATACAAGGAGCGGGTGAAGTACCGGATCGTGCCGGGGATTTATTGAGCGCGGGTCGGGGCATTTGTATTCCAGGCACTTCTCGTTCCGACAGCCATCAAGGAGATGCCGCCAATGACCTCCAGCAGCACACAGGAATCTCTGAGATTACTGCACTCCGTAAAGGACAAGTACAATGGTCCTGACGAACTTGATATCCGAAAAGGCGAGCTGAAAAACGGTATCCGGGAAGCGGAACAAGCGTTCGCAGGAAAGTACCCGATAAACAGTCGCCTGCTGGACATTGGATGCGCGACAGGGCGATTATGCTTCGCACTCGCGCGGCAGGGATACGACGTCACCGGTATTGATGTCGCCGAAAAACAGATTGAACAGGCAGGGCGTACCGCGGAAGCGGAAGGCGTCGACGTGACGTTCCTACAGTACGAGATGCCGAATCTGCCTTTCCCCGACGCCTCATTTGCCGCTGCATTTATGGTAAATGTTTACTGCTATGTCCCGCACCGTGCGTCACGCATCGCTTTTCTTGAAGAGGTCGCACGCGTGTTACGTCCACATGGCGAGGTTTTTCTTTCGCAGACGGTCCTGGATTCCGTACTGGAGAGTTACGAAGACCTCTACGATGACAACCATCGTAAGTTCGCTCCCGATTACGAGACCCTTGAGGAGGGAGACGGATTCGTGCTGGGAGCGCCCCAGTTTCTGCACTTCTTCTTCGCCGAAGATCTCATGGCAGAACTGGAAGCATCTTCATTTCAGGTGGTGAGTCCAGAATTGAAGAAGTCAGATTTCAAGTGTGTCCTGCGGAAATGAGATAGATGAGCCCTTCGAGGTTACATTCGTCAGAGCGCGCTTAAACCCTCCTGCGCTTAAACCTTTCTCGCCACGTGCCGGTCTTCGTAAACTCCTTTGAGGAACTTCTCGGGATTGAGTTCTTCGGGCATGTAATGCCATGCCGTGCTGTAGCGGGTGCGGCTGCTGTGGTTGTCGTAGGCGCCGTGCAGGAGATTGGCGGAAAACAGCACGACCGTGCCCGCGGGTATAACCAGGTCCACGGCTTGGGCTTCATCGACCTTTGTCCAGCTGCCATGCCTGCTTAGCTCACTGCGGTGCTCGACGATCTCACCGATCCGGTGGCTGCGCGGCACCACCCGCAGGCAACCGTTCTCCACGTCCGCATCTTCCAGGTAGATCCCGCAACTGACGATGCGATCCGTATCGGTCCCGAAATAGAAATTGTCCTGGTGCCAGCCCGTCGACGTGCCGCCATCGGGCAACTTCGGAAAGAACTTGGTGCCGAACACGTCGAGATTCTCGCCGATCAACTCAGCCACGCGGTCTACAATCGCCGGTTCCCGCGCCAGTTCCAGCACGCGGTCGTCGACCACGCATACGCCCTGGACTTTGTGCAGCAGACCCGCCCTGGGTTCGCCGCCTTCGTCCAGCTCGAGTGACCAGTGCGGGGTCTGCTCATTCAACCGGCTGCCCTGTGTGACAAGTTCATCGAATACCTGCTTGTACCAGGCCAGTCGCTCGCCCTGTATCAGGGATTCAAAAACGAGAAACCCGTCTTCCCGGTACTGTATTACCTGTTCGTCGGTTAACATGAACACCTCATTGAAATGGCGTGATCAACCGCCTTTCGACTTTTCGCGACGCGCGCCCCGGCAACCGATAACGTGCCGCGTGATCAACCTCCCTGCGTTTCCTCCAGCGTCTCCAGCCAGCGATAGCCGTAAGCCGGAACCAGGGGTGATCCGGTCATACCGCCGGGTGTTCCGTCCATGCCGTTCATACCTTCGGGAGACATGCTGAACTTCTCGACGCGCAGGCGGTAGTTGAATTCGTGCCTCGGGTGGAAGCCCACGATCTCTCCTCGGTAGGGAACGCCGCTATAGACCTTGCAGAACCCGGGATGGCCGTCGCCGCAATCGACCCGGCCCCAATCGATGGTGATCTCTTCTTCCTCAATTCCTTGCGCCCTGGTCTTCGAGACCACGCTCGTCAGGACGTACCGTCCATCGTTATACCGGTTCGCCTCGAGGACATAGTGATAGCCGGCCTCGTAGTCGAAGTCGTTGATGGTGTCGTCGTACGGCACGCCATTCACCACCGGACAGAAGTCGTCACTGCGGGCGCATACAACGCGCGCGGGACCTACCGTCAGGGTGACCGCCGTGGAAGGTGCCGGGTTCTTCTCCAGCTGCTCCAGCAACCGGTAGGCGTACCGGCTGGCGTCCTGCGGCGGCTCACGCCCGCCCCATGGATCGTATTTTCCGATCCGGAGGCGATAGGTATAGCCGGTCTCGTACTCGAAACCTTCGATCGCATCGTAGAAAAAACCGCCGTCGACCACCATGCAGGTCCGCAGGCCCACGCCGTAGCATTTGGCCAGGGTGGGACCGACGGTAACGACCCGGGTCTCGATGTACTCCTGCCCGTCCGGGCCGGGTCCTGTCGGGTCCGTGTCGCCGTCACAGCCGGCGAAGACGCTGGTAATGACAAGGGCCGCAACGATCGGCAGAACGTAGCTTTTGCAGCGACTGGTTGAAGTATCGAAAGATCGCATGTTATCGTGTCCTGGATGCTGTCGAGCCTGGATGATGTCGCGCCTTGGACGGCATGGTGTCCGTGCCCTGGACGGATCAACCGGAACCTTATTTTAACCTGCAAAATCCCCGCTTAATCATCAAGACGAATTTACGGCAGAGTGGTTCCCTAAAAGCGTTCATTTTCTCCCATATTCCTCTTGCCTGAGCACAGGTGATTTCGGTATTTTTCCTAGCTGTAAGTTCCGATTTCAGACAAGCATCGAATCTCATAGGTTTTACCATCTTCCCGCACACGTAAATGGAGGAACGAAATGACGACCAACCAGACCTGGTGGCCGGATCAATTGGACCTGAAGCCGTTGCGCCGGAACGCGCCGCAATCCGACCCCATGGACGAGGAATTCGACTACGCCGAGGCGGTCAAGGACCTCGACGTCGATGCGCTTCGCAAAGACATCGAAGCGGTGATGACCACCTCGCAGGACTGGTGGCCCGCCGATTACGGCCACTACGGACCGCTTTTCATCCGCATGACCTGGCACGCCGCAGGCACCTACCGCATCTTTGATGGACGGGGCGGCGGCGGTTCCGGCCACCAGCGCTTCGCGCCGCTCAACAGCTGGCCGGACAACGGGAACCTGGACAAGGCGCGTCGCCTGCTCTGGCCCATCAAGAAGAAATACGGCCGGAATCTCTCCTGGGCCGACTTGCTCATCTTCGCCGGCAACTGCGCGCTCGAATCCATGGGGTTCAAGACCTTCGGTTTCGCCTTCGGCCGCCCGGACGTGTGGGAGGCGGACGAGACGGACTGGGGCTCGGAGACGACGTGGCTCGACGACCAGCGCCACAGCGAAGACGGGGAGCTCAAGTGCCCCCTCGGGGCGGACCACATGGGCCTGATCTACGTGAACCCGGAAGGACCGAACGGCAATCCGGACCCGGCCCTGGCGGCGCAGTACATCCGCCAGACCTTCAAGAACATGGCGATGAACGACGAGGAGACGGTCGCCTTGATCGCCGGCGGACATACCTTCGGCAAGGCCCACGGCGCCGGTCCCGAGGACCATGTCGGTCCCGAGCCGGAGGGCGCCTGTATTCATCAGCAGGGTCTCGGTTGGAAGAGCAGCCACGGAAGCGGAAAGGCCGGCGATACGATCACCAGCGGCCTGGAAGGCGCATGGACCAGCAACCCGGTGAAGTGGGACAACGAGTTCGTCGAGAACCTCTACGGCCACGAGTGGGAGCTGACGAAGAGTCCCGCGGGCAAATCGCAGTATACGCCCGCGAACGCCTCCGAGGTGGCCAACGTGCCGGACGCCCATGATCCTTCGAAGAAGCACGCCCCCATGATGCTCACCACGGACCTGTCCCTGAAGGAGGACCCGGACTACGCGGCGATCACCCAGCGCTTCCTCGAGCGTCCGGCGGACCTGGAAGACGCCTTCGCCAGGGCGTGGTTCAAGCTGCTACACCGCGACATGGGCCCCCGCAGCCGGTATATCGGTCCGCTGGTTCCCGCGGAACCGCTGCTCTGGCAAGACCCCGTTCCGGAGGTCGATCACGCATTGATCGACGAGCAGGATGTCGCCGCCCTGAAAGAGCAGGTCCTGGCCTCCGGTCTGTCCGTTTCCCGAATGGTCTCGACCGCCTGGGCTGCGGCGTCATCCTACCGCGGCACGGACAAGCGCGGCGGCGCGAACGGCGCGCGCATCCGCCTCGCCCCGCAGAAGGACTGGGAAGTGAACGACCCGGCCGCCCTCGGCGAGGTATTGCCAAAACTCGAGCAGATCCAGGCGGAGTTCAACAAAGCACAGTCCGGCGGCAAGCGGGTCTCTCTGGCCGACCTGATCGTCCTGGCCGGATGCGCGGGCATCGAACAGGCTGCCCGGGACGCCGGTCATGGTGTGCAGGTTCCTTTTATGCCGGGACGCACCGACGCGACGGACGAATGGACCGATGCAGAGTCCTTCGCCGTACTCGAACCCACCGCGGACGGGTTCCGCAACTACCTCCAGGCCGGACAGGACGGCAAGCCGGAAGACCTGCTGGTGGAGCGGTCGTACATGCTGAACCTCACCGCGCCCGAGATGACGGCGCTCGTCGGGGGCCTGCGCGCCCTGGACGCCAACACCGGGCAGTCGAAGCACGGCGTGCTTACCGACTGGCCGGGAACGCTGACCAACGACTTCTTCGTGAACCTCCTCGACATGGATATCGCGTGGAGCGCTACGTCCGAAGGGGATGACGTGTACGAGGGACGCGACGGTCAGACCGGCGAGGTGAAGTGGACCGCCACCCGGGTGGACCTGGTCTTCGGTTCGAACTCCGAGCTTCGGGCCTATGCGGAGGTCTACGGAAGCGACGATGGTCGGGATAAGTTCGTGAACGACTTCGTGGCAGCCTGGACCAAGGTGATGAACCTGGACCGGTTCGACCTGACGTAGGGTTGGCGTGTGCGGGACGTGGAGTCGCGCAGCATGCCCGGCGCAGGACGCGGTTCAGTAGCCCAGCACGCGGTAGTCGCCGTCCAGGATCAGGTGAGCCGACACGTACATGCCCAGCAGCCCGAAGAGCACCCAGGGTGCGTTCAGGACGCCGACATAGCCAAGCAGCTCGGTCCGGGTGATGAGACGATGCCGCCCGGCCATGAAGAAGCTGACCCCGTAGACGGACGTGGCGTAGGCCCACTGCCAGGAAAGCACCAGCCCGAGCATGCCGGCCAGGACAGCCGGCATGATGTTCAAGGTCAGGGCCGCGTAGAGGACCAGGGTCGGCAGCGGCGTAAAAAAGCCGTTCGCGACGTCGACGTTGAATCCCCAGGTGCGGCGGTCGGAGTACGAGCCGTCGATCTGGGAGTATGTGGCCCAGACATCCGCCCAGACCGTCGGGGCAAGTATGCGCCTCAGCGGCACCCTGGTCAGAAGGAACTCGACAGCAGGCGTTCGGTCCGTTTCGCGCTGCCGGGCGCGCCAGTATTCGGTGCGTTCCTCGATATAATCTCGTTTGAGGAACAGGCAGATCTCCCAGTAGCAAACCAGCAGATTGGCCGAGAAAAACAGACTCAACAGGCTGTGTAAGGCGTTGAAATCACCGAAGACATAGTAACGCGCTCCGATACCGAGCATCGCCAGCAGCACGATCGCCAGTGCGGCGAACAGTCCGGGTGCCATCCCGATCTCCTATTCTCGGTTTGCCGTTCCTTTGAAGCGCGCCTTTCCTTTCTCGCGCGCTTTTTCGTCGATGCACGCCTTCCCTTGAATCCAAGGTAACCCTCCGGATCGGATTTGTACAAGTTTCTTGATTCGGTATTGCCTCTACACGCGGTTTACGAGGGCGTGACTTTGGGAGGACCTCCATGCTGATCGTCGATTCCCACCTGGACATCGCTTACAACGCCCTCGAATGGGACCGGGACCTCTTCCAGCCCATCGCCAAAATCCGCGAATCCGAAGCCGGCATGGGACAGAAGGGCCGCGGCCTGGGCGTGGTGAATTTCGAGGAGCTGCGGCGCGGCGGGATCGGGCTCATGTTTGTTACGGTGAACTGCCGGATCGCTTCGATGGGCAAGCGCTTCTCCGGCGTGCGCACCCAGGATATCGCCTACGCCCGGTGCATGGGCGAGCTGGCCTACTACCGGCTGATGGAAGCCAAAGGCGTATTTCGCCAGGTGCGCAACCGGGCCGAACTCGACGACCATCTGGCCGCATGGGAAAAGGACCCCCAGACGACCCCGCTGGGGTTTGTCCTCAGCATGGAAGGGGCGGACGGCATCGTGGGGCCCGAGCAGGTGCCTGATTGGTGGGATGAGGGCTTGCGGGTCGTGAGCCTGTGCCACTACGGGGTCAGCTCCTACGCCCACGGGACCCAGGCGCCCGGCGGCCTGACAGCCCGGGGCCGTCCCATGCTCGAAGCCCTGGAGACGGCCGGGATCATCCTGGACGTGAGCCACCTGGCCGAGCAGGCCTTCTGGGAAGCGCTGGACCACTTCAACGGCCCCGTGCTGGCCACCCACAACTGCTGCCGGGCCCTGTGCGACCACGACCGCCAACTCGACGACAGGCAGATCAGGGCCCTGGCCGATCGCGGCGGCGTCATCGGTACGGCCATGGACATCTGGATGATATCCCCCCTGTGGGACCCGGTCGCCATGGACAATTCGGCCATCACCTTCGAAACCGTGGTGGACCACATCGACCATGTCTGCCAGCTGACCGGGAGCGCGCGCCACGCCGCCATCGGCACCGACCTGGACGGCGGCTACGGCAAGGAACAGTGCCCGTCCGATATGGAGACCATCGCCGACCTGCGCAAGATCCCCGCCATACTCGACAGCCGCGGCTACTCGGAGACCGACATCGCCGACATCATGCACGGCAACTGGGTCCGGACGCTGCGCACGGCGTGGGGTTGAGTAGTCGAAGGCCGGCGTTCACCCTTTATAAAACTTGAGGCCGCTTTATGCCTGAAGCTCCCGTATTCCGTCGTCACACCATCTACGAAGGCGGCCCCGCCGAGCGCATGGACTGCGTGGTGGGGGACCTCGATGGCGACGGCGTGCAGGAATTCGTCATCGCCACACGCAATCCGGACGGACTCCACTGGTTCGGCAGGACGGATCAGGGCACGTGGGCGCCTCACCTGATGGATGACGCGTTTCCGAGCATCAGTGTCGGCACCGCCCTTGTGGACCTCACCGGGAACGGGAAGCTCGACCTGATCTCCGGCACCAGTGATCGGGGCAACCACGTATTCTGGTGGGAATGCCCCGACGATCCCGCCCGGCGATGGACCCGGCGCGTTGTCTTCGAACTTCCTCATAGCCGAATCCACGACCTGCTGGTTGCGGATATCGACGGCGACGGTCGGTACGAGTTGTACGTATGGAACCCCGATGCCGGGACGATCTTCTCGGTGCCGGTGCCCGAGGATCCATATGTGTCTCCATGGCCGGGTGTCCGCATGGTGGCCACCGGCGTGAGCGAACAGGACTTCGTGGCCGCCGACGTGGACGGAGACGGGCGGCTGGAACTCATCGCCGGGACTTCGTGGTATCGCTTGCTGCCCAACGGTGAATGGGAGCGGCACATCTTCGCCGAAGGTTATGGCGGCGTACGTGTCCGGGCGGCGGATTTCGACGGTGACGGCCGTGTGGAAATCGCCCTCTGCGAGGTGGCCCTGGACATCGGCCAGACTTACGGACGGCTGGCGCTGTTCAGACCGGGATCGGACGTCGATCGGCCCTGGGAAGCCGAGGTGCTGAATGACCAGTTGCTCGACGCCCACACCCTGCAGGTGGCCGACTTCGATGGAGACGGCCGGCCCGACATCTACGTGGGCGAGATGGGCAGGGGAGACTGGACCAAGCCGCATCCACCGCGGCAATTGCTCTATCTGAGCCGGGACGGCCGCATGGAAGAGCACGTCATCGATACAGGGATCGGTACGCACGAAGCACAGGTCATCGAGCTGGACGGCAAGGTCGGTATCATCAGCAAGCCCTACCGCTGGCTCCAGGACACCGCGCCGCGGCCCCAGTTGGTGGATAATCTGTATTTGTATCTGCCGGAGTGAGGTGTGGCTGGTTATCTATCCGGCTCAAGTTGGGAGTCTGATGAACAAGTCCCAGGACGCATTCGGACAGCTTCTACTAAGCTGCTTCCAAGGTAACGAATCATTGGAGATCATCGAACGCGACGATGGTTTCATTGAAGCCGGTTACGGAAATCGGTACTTCACATCGTATGAAGACTGGCCGTCTCATCACGTTACAGCGATGAAGTATGTAAGCGGCCGTGTGCTTGACGTAGGCTGCGGTGCGGGCAGCCACTCGATCTACTGTCAGGACCGGGGTTCTATTGTCATGGCGATCGACGTCTCTCCAGGCGCGATCCAGGTCTCACGAAACAGAGGATTACGACACGGCAGGGTAATGTCGGTTACACAGGTCAGCGCCTCATTGGGTGTTTTTGATACGATACTGATGCTGGGAGGCAATTTCGGTACTTTAGAAAACAGTGAACGAGCGAGTAGGCTAGTCAAACGATTCCACAGAATGACTACATCAACAGCACGAATCATTGCAGAATCACGAGATCCCTATTTAACAACAGAGTCGGTTCACAGAGCGTATCACAAAGAAAACAGAAGTAGAGGAAGGATGTCCGGCCAGGTACGTATTCGAGCTCGTTTCAAGCATCTGAAGACGCCATGGTTTGACTATCTCTTCGTGTCGAAGGAGGAGATGGCGCAGATTCTCAATGACACAGGCTGGCGTGTAGAGGAATTCCTGGACTCCGGTGGTGCCGGCTACATTGGCGTGCTATCGAAATCCTGAGTGCTTAACTGAACTGACCCATGACCAAAGTACGACACGACCGGCCAACCTGGGCGGGACGCGTTCCGCGACACAAGATCGCCGAGTTATACAAGAAAGAAGCCCTCGGGATCTGTGAAGAAGTACTGATCGACGATGTGGGGATCGGTCTGCTTGTGAGAATAGAGCATATCTTCCGTGCCAGGAAAGCGAACAGCGGCCTCGCGAGTTGTCCGCTCTGCCAGCGCGAGATCCCACACGACTTCGACCCTGCGTTTCAGCTTCGTTGCGAATCCTGCAACTGGGAACTGACTTGGACGGAATACCAGAAGTCGTTTCAGGGCAAACACCTGATTGCGTCCGGCATGACCGCCTTCCTGAAGGAATACGTGAAGAAGTACAAGGTTGCGAGATCACCACAGGAAAAACTAATCCTCATAGATACCCTGATCCACCGGTATCACTGGGAACTGGAAGGCGGTCTGACCGGGCCGGGAGCACGCGATCTCATCGCCGGAAAGCCGAACGAAGTCATCGACTTTCTGAACCAACTGAGCTATGGGACCAGCAGCAGTCCGGAGATCCTTGCCACCCGCCAGGAGTGGCTGGACAAAGTGCGGAAGAGTCGAGCACAGTATGCGGATGCGGTTAAGGAGCGTGAGCTGAAGGATGAGAAGAAAAGGCAAAAGGCGGAAGAAAAGAACAGGCGGAGGACCTTGAAAGCGAAAGCGCGGCACGCTGGACGGGCCGGTCGGAGCAATGCGGAAGAGGTCCGCGATGGTACGTGACAACGACTGTGTATTTTGCCGCATCATCAGCGGCGAACTGGATTCCGCGACCGTTTTCGAAGATGAATCTACCATGGCGTTTCTGGATCTTCGCCAGAGCAACGAAGGGCACGTCCTGGTCGTACCCAGGAATCACATCGAGCAGATCTACGACCTGGACAAGGACACTGCCTCAGCGCTTGCCAGCACAGTCTGTAAAGTCGCCCGGGCGATTCGCCAAGTTTACAAGCCTGATGGATTGTCGATCTGGCAGTCGAATGGTCCCGCGGCGTTTCAGGAAGTGCCGCACGTTCACTGGCATGTATTTCCAAGATACACGGACGACAGACATCTCGTGGTCTATCCCCGGGATCTCGCCGGCCGTGCGCGTACGGAATATTCATTACAGTCTCTGAAAGACATATCGGGTCCATTGATAGACGCGCTTAAGGAAAACGGCGCGTAGCAGCAAACAGAGGAACAATCCATGAAGGTCATCGAGATCGAGGCACACGAGATCACCCTCGAATACGAGGACTGGATCGCTTACCAGCTCAATCATTTCTACGGGCCTGCGAAGCGGACGGTCTACGTCGCCCATACCGACGACGGGCTCGTCGGATTGGGCGAAGGGCATGACGCGGAACCGGAGGAGGTGGTCGACAGGTACATCGGGACAAACCCCTTCGACTGGATCGGGGACGAGACCTCCCTGGCGCTGGGCACGGCGATGTACGACCTGATGGGCAAGGCCGCCGGCGTGCCGGTCTATAAGCTGTTCGGACAAAAAGTCAGGTCCTGGGTACCGGTGGGGAGCTGGACCGTGTCCACACACCCGGACCGCATGGCCGAAGCGGTGCACGAGTACTCGGCGCGTGGCTACACCTGGATGAAGTACCATCTCTCGCCCTTCGAGAACGTCATGGACCAGACCGAGGCGATGCAGGCGGCAGCGCCGGAGGGGTTCAGGATCCATTACGATTTCACCATGCACGGCACCGACGACCACATGCCCGAACTTCTGGACAAGCTGGAACGGTTCACGGTGGCTGGCTGCTTCGAAGACCCCCTGCCGCCGGGGGACATCCAGGGCTACATCGAACTGCGCAAGCGCACCGGGCTGCCCGTCGTCCTGCATCATTTCCCCATGGGGGCAACCTACGAAGTCCTGATGAAACCCGCGGACGCGTATATGCTGGGGCATCAGCCGATCGGCGAGGCGGTGCGGCGGGCAGGCCTGTTCGCTGCGGATAACAGTCCCTTCATGCTTCAGAACGTGGGAGGGAACATCACCCGGGCCATGACCGCCCACATGACGGCGGCCTTCCCGTCGGCGAACTTCCATTTCATCAGCGCGACGGAAACCTTGAAGCACGACGTGGTCATGGAAAAGCTGGAGCCCGTCAACGGGTTCGTGCGGGTGCCGGAGACGCCCGGGCTCGGTGTCACGCTGGACCGCGAAGAACTGGAGCGGCTCAAGCGACTCGAGCTGCCGCGCCAGGATAGGTGGATCATCCGGTCGCGGTACGAGAACGGCGCCCGGATGTACAACATCGCCGACCCGAAGGATTCCATCTTCATGGTGCGTCCCGACCGGCGGCGCGGTATGGTCCCCATGAGCTACGATGCGCCCATAACCACCGAGTACTGGGACGATGACGGCACCGATGCGTACCGGGAGATGTTCGCCCGCATCGAGCGCGAAGGCGTTGTGCTAGAGAAGTAACGAGCAGTAAAGGGCCGCGCGCGGTCGGACTTGGTCGCTTGCGGACTTGGTTGCTGCGGACCTGGATATTGTACAATTGTACAATTGAACGATGGTAAGCGTATCCACTTCAGATCGGAAAGGCCGGAAGCCGTTTAACCAGAGCGAGTAAACATGCGAAAACCGAAGCTGATCCATTACAACGACGCGCGCCATTACAGCATCTACCGCTACGAACCCCCGATGAGCCTGCACCAGTGGCAGCAGCCCGTGGACGAGATCCTGGGAACCGACGTGGATACCCTGGTCTACGGCCTGGGTTCCGGCGAGACGTTTCTCCACGGCACGAAGGCCGGCCTGAAGTGGGGAGAAGGCGTCGAAGAGCACAACATGAGCATGATGTGGTGGTGGGCGACAAAGAACCTGAACCTGGCGCTTGAGGCGGGTATCGATCCGCTCACTGTGGCGGTGGAACGGGCGCACGAGAAGGGACGTCGCATACTGGGCAGCCTGCGGATGACCGAGCCCACTTCTCCGGACGACGATAACCCCTACATGCTGGGCCGTCTCAAGCGGGAGCACCCGGAGGTCATGATCGGCGAAAACCATCCCGACTACCCCCGGGCGGCCGGCTGCGCGGACTACACCCGCAATGAGGTGCGGGCCGAGCGGCTTGGCGTCATCGAGGAGGTGTGCGTCCGGTACGGCATGGACGGGCTGGAGTTCGATCCCTACATGGGCGTGTTCTTCAAACCCTCGGAGGCGCGGGAGAAAGCGCCGATGCTTACGGGATTCATGCGGGAGATCAGGCAACTGCTCGATCGCCTCGGGGACGGGCGCGGCGAGTCGTTATGTTTGGCCGCACGGGTGCGTGCTACCGAGGAAGCAAACCTCGCCCTGGGCATGGACGTGCGTACCTGGCTCGAGGAAGGTCTCCTGGATATCGTCATTCCCTGGACCGAGAGCTTCCTCTTCGACCAGGAGATGCCCATCGGTTGGGTGGTCAATGCGGCCTCCGCATCGGAGACACCGGTCTACCCCATGCTGGGACGGTCGCCGTACGACGACCGGCACCACCTGCCGACCATCGAGATGTACCGGGCCGCGGCGGCCAATTACCGTGCCATGAGAGCGGACGGCCTGTACCTGTCGGACCTGCCCTGGCCGCACACCGAACGCGAATACCAGGTCTTTCGCGAGATGGCCGATCCGGATATCCACCTCAGGAAGAAGAAACACTATTTCCCGACACACCGGGAACCCGACGCGGAACCGCACGCTCCCGAGCGATTTCTACCCGTGGACCTTGAAGAAGAGGCGCCCGCCCGGGTACCGTTCCTGGTCGGAGACCGGCTGGCCGATGCCCGGGACGACGGCGAGCTCAAAGACGTGACGCTGGGCGTGCGCATCGGGCACTGCTGCCCGGAGGACGATATCTCCTTCCGGTTCAACGGTGAAACCGTCACGCCGTCAGATAGCACGCACCATTACGGCGGCATCATCTCCTACACGGCCGCGAGAAGCGGTCTTCCGGAACGCATCCTGACCCACTTCTGGTTCACTTTCGATCTGCCCCACGATCTGGTTCGCGAAGGCAAGAACGAGGTCGAGGTCGTGCTGGAAGAGCGATTCACCGGAATGGGCGGCGTCCGCGTGCTGCACCAAGTCGAGCTGATCGTGGCGTACGACGAGCCCCTCGTGCCCGAGGGCGGGCAGATGTGATGGGCGGGCGGGCACGTAAGTCACAAATTCGCTACATAGTCGAATTGTATTCACGCTGATCATCTGTATACACCAGCAAGGATCGGGCGACAGCCATGAAGCTTTGCACGGTACAACCCCATATGTCGGATTCGATAACAGAGAATGTGCAGGAAACCACCAGATGGATCCATCAAGCCACCGAATCCGGTGTCGACTTAGTCGTTTTCCCCGAAATGATGCTGACGGGCTATGATATTCACTTCATCGAGCTATACGCCAAAGCCGACAAAACCGATTGGCATGCGCCGGTCGATGAAGCACTAGACGAACTTGGTAAGGTAGTCGATGCTGCAGGTATCAGTGTCCTGGTAGGTTCTCCATACCGTTACGGTGGTGGCCAACTAAACGCCTTGTTGTTACTCCAGCCAGGTAAAGAAGCCGTTCTTGCTGGTGCGAGATCCCATTTGCCTGTAGGGGACAGAAATCGCATGGGATTCGTAGAACCTCGGGATCGTCTACCAGTGCCTGTTCTGGGTATTGAGATCGGCTCGGTTTTTTGTGCCGAAGTTTACAATCTCGACTACATACAGGAAAAGGGATTGGAAGAAAGCGATATCATCCTGTGGTCCAGTGTGTTCATTAGCGACATAGATGAAAATGGTGACGTAATTCGAGATCGAAACGCTGAGTTTGCCCGTGAAATCGCCAGTTATTGGCAGGTCCCTGTAATCCAATCCAACTATGTTTCCTATGCCAGCGAAGTTTCCATCCAAGATTCGCTAAGAAAAGGACGCACGCTCGGTGGCTCAATTGCCTGCGACGCATCGGGACGTATCCTTGACCAGGCCTCATGGACAGAAGAAGACATGCGATCGTTCGAAATAAGTAGAGCCGACGACACAGTCGTGGTAACCCCTATAGCAGAGGAACGCTCATCCGAATCCCACGCGAAGACGCTTGCCGATGCATAACCTCCCCGACTTCGACCGACTGTGGGACTACAACAATCCGGCAAAAACCGAGAAGGCCTTTGAGGAACTGCTGCCCGTCGCGGAGAGCGCCGGCAACCCCGATTACCGCGCCCAACTTCTCACACAGATCGCTCGGACCCATAGTCTTCGTAGGGAATTCGACGCGGCCCACCGCATCCTCGATGAAGCCGAAACATTGATTGTCAATATTAACAACTCTTCCGAAGATGTATCACAGACTACCCGTGTCCGACTTCTCCTCGAACGCGGCCGCACCTTCAACTCGGCCGGCGACACAGATTCTGCACGGCCGCTCTTCAAAGAAGCCTGGGAACGGGCGCGGCAGGCCGGCGAGGACTACCATGTCGTGGACGCGGCCCACATGCTCGGAATCTGCGAGCCGGCAGATGCATCCCTTATGTGGAATAACAGGGCGATGGAAACCGCGGAATCATCAGACGATCCGCGCGCAAAGGGCTGGCTCGGGCCGCTCTACAACAACATCGGTTGGACGCACCACGACGCGGGCGAGTACGATAAGGCATTGGAACTCTTCGAGAAGGGGCTCGCCTGGCGGACCGAGCGGGACAACCAGCAGGCGACACGGATTGCGAAGTGGACCGTCGGCAGGGCGAAGCGTTCGCTCGGACGTATCGAAGAAGCGCTGGCCATGCAGCAATCCCTGCTCGAGGAACACGAAGCGGCCGGCACGTCGGACGGCTACGTCTTCGAAGAAATCGCCGAGTGCCTGATTGCGCTGGGGCGGCCGGATGAAGCACGGCCATACTTCGGCCGCGCCTACCAGGAACTGTCGAAAGACGGTTGGCTGACGGATAACGAGTCCGAGCGCCTGGCACGACTCAAACGATTGGGCAATGAACAACCATGTTGACCGCTGCGCAGAAATCCGAATTCGACGAACACGGCTGGGTTCGCGTGCCACGTATGCTTTCGGAAACGGACGTCCATTCCGTGCTCGACCGCGTCTGGGACGACCTGGAGCAAAGGTGCGGGATTCCGCGCGATGCCCCGGAGGCCTGGCCGGAAGCGAAACCCAAGGGATTCAACCGGCTGATGCGTTCCGGCGCCTTCGAACCAACCTGCGGCTCGGCCGTTCAAGAAGCTATAGACGAATTCCTCGAACCCGGCCACTGGGAGAAACCAAGCCCCTGGGGAGCGCTTCTGCTTACCTTCCCCGCTGCCGGCCCGTGGTTTCTGCCCAACCATTCATGGCACATGGACCTACAGAAAGCCGTAGACGCCGAGTCAGCGCAAAACCCCGGCGTACAGGTTTTCGCCATACTGGAACCACTGGCCGCCCAGGGCGGCGCGACGATCGCCCTCGCCGGTTCTCATCGGCTTGTCCGACACCTTGCCCGGCAACCGGAACTGATCGGCGAAGGCCGTTCCAAAGACATCACCAATGCGGTCAAGCGGGCGGCGCCGAGTCTGCGGGATCTATGGTCCCGCGACCTGGGCGGAGACCGCGATTCGGGTGTAAACCGCGAAGACCGATACCTTGCGAATCCCGTCGATGTGTCCGGCATTCCCGTGCAGGCCGTCGAGTTCACCGGCGATCCCGGTGACGTGATCTTCATGCATCCCTGGATCATCCATACCGCATCTTCCAACCGCGGTGACAGGCCGAGAATCGTTATTACGGAGCGGGTTCGCAGACAGGACGGGCAGGACGACGCCCACCGCGTCACCAACAGTCCAGGTGAGGCCTAAGTGCTCCAGAACTACTTAAGCGTGGCCCTGCGCAATCTCCGCAGGCATCCCGCCTACTCGCTCATCAACATCGCCGGCCTCGCCATCGGCATGGCCACCTCCATCCTGATCCTCATGTATATCCAGGATGAACTCGGCTACGACCGGTATCATCCCCATGCCGATCGCGTTTACCGGATTGTCGACGACATCGAGAGCGGTGGGCAGACCGTACAGACGGCCGGTACGCCCACCGGTTGGGGACCTGCCCTCAGGCGCGACTTCCCCGAGATCGAGCTTCTCGTCCGCATTCGAGGCACCGAAACCGCGTGGCTGGTGGATCTCGGGAACACCATCTACTACGAGCGCAAGGTCATCTGGGCGGAACCGGAGCTGTTCGAGATGTTCGACATGCCCCTGGTCCAGGGCGACCTCGGCACCGCGCTGGCCGAGCCGTACTCGATGGTGATTTCGGAGGACCTGGCGTTCAAGTACTTCGGCGCCGAAGATCCCATCGGGAAAGCCGTCAATCTCGACAATCGCTGGGACTTCATGGTGACGGGCGTCATGAAGAACGTCCCGACCAACGCCCATATGCGGCCGGACATGCTGGTATCCTATTCCACGATGAACGTGATCCGGTCCTGGGACCTGGACGACTGGGAGTATCACCGGAACCTGTTTACCTATATCCGGCTTCGCGAGAACGTGTCCCCGGATGAATTCGAAGCGAAGCTGCCGGCCTTCCTGGAGCGTCACGCGGGCGACCAGTACCGGGAGGCGGGCATCAGCCTGCGGCCGTCTCTCCAGCCCCTCGTGGACATCCACCTCTATTCGAACCGGGAGAGCGAGCACGAACCCAACGGCGATATCCGGTACGTGGCCCTCTTCATGGTCATCGCGTTCCTGATCCTGATCATCGCGTGCATCAATTTCATCAACCTGGCCACGGCCCGATCCGAAATGCGCGCCAGGGAGGTGGGCGTGAGAAAGGTCCTGGGTGCAAACCGGATGCAGTTGATCCGCCAGTTCCTGGGAGAATCGGTCCTCATGGCCGGCCTGGCCGCGATCGTGGCCGTCATCCTGGTTCAGCTCGTCCTGCCTGCCGTGAACGAGATCGCCGGGAAGCAACTCGCGCTGCCGCTGACCGACTGGATAGTGCTGGCCGCGCTGGTCCTGGGTACGGCCCTGATTGGAGTGGCCGCCGGCAGCTATCCGGCAGCGTACCTGTACGGTTTCCTGCCGGCCGTGGTCATGAAAGGCAACCCAGAGACGGGCAAAAAGGGCCTGGGCATGCGGCAGGTGCTGGTCGTGATACAGTTCTCCATGTCCATCTTCCTGCTGGTCAGCACGGCCATCATCTACGATCAACTCGAGTACATCCAGACCAAGCGGCTTGGTTTCGACAAGGAACACGTGATGGTCGTCCCCATAACGGGATCGCCGCAGCAGGTGAACACGCCCGTGCTGAGACGGCGCCTGTCGGAACTGCCCGGCGTGGTGGGAATCTCCACGACCACCGGCGTGCCGGGTATGCGGATAATGCCGATCCTGGAGGTACGGCCCGAAGGCATGCCGCCCGAGGACCACCTGATGATGGCCACGCTGCACGTGGACGAGCACTTCCTCGATGTCATGGGCATCGAAGTCGTCGCCGGGCGGAACTTCTCATCGGACTGGAGCACCGATACCACCAGCGCGTACCTGCTGAACGAGACGGCCGTCCGGAACCTGGGTTGGGGTTCGCCCATCGACGCGATCGGCCGGCAGTTCGAGCGGCTCTCCTTTGAAAGGGCCCCGGGCCGCGTGATCGGCGTGGTGGAAGATTTCCACTTGCGCACGATACACGAAGAGATCGAACCCGCCGTGATCACGACCAGCCCCTATCACGTTTTCATCCTGATTCGGATCGTACCCGAGGGTATCCCCGAAACCATCGGGCGCATCGAAGAAGTGTGGAACGACGTGGATTCCCGATATCCACTCGAATATACCTTCCTGGACGAGGATTTCGACGCGCTGTACCGGACCGACCGGCAACTCGGCGAGATCTTCGCCGTCTTCGCCTTTCTCGCGATATTCGTGGCCTGCCTGGGACTTCTTGGCCTCGCTTCGTTTTCGATCCAGCAGCGCACCCGCGAAATCGGGATCCGCAAGGTCGTCGGCTCGTCGGTTTCCGGCATCGTGGTCCTGCTTTCGAAGGACTTCATGAAGTATGTACTCTGGGCGAACGTGATCGCCTGGCCGCTGGCCTACTTTGTCATGAGCAACTGGTTGCAGAACTACGCCTACAATGCGGAAATCCAATATGGATGGTTCGTGGCCGGCGGCATGCTGGCGCTGGTCATCGCCTGGCTGACCATCGGGGCGCATGCGGTGGCGGCGTCGCGCCGGAACCCGGTCAATGCGCTGAGGCAGGGGTGATTGAGCCGACCGTCTGCCGCGTAGTTTGTACCGAAAAGACAAACCCTATTCAGTAACCGAGCAAGTAGCAAATCCGCTCGTTATTGTCAGCAATTCCTTTCCGGTAACCGCACCTTCGACCAGAGGTGCCTGTGATATACCATTATCTCAGAATCGCCCTGCGTAATCTGATCCGGCAGCCGGGATACAGCAGCATCAACATACTCGGGCTGGCGATCGGCATCACGTGCTGCATGCTGATTTTGTTGTATGTCCAGCACGAATTGAGCTACGACCGATTCCATGAGAAAGCCGATCGGATCTACCGGGTAGTAAACGGCAACTTCGCACGCACACCGCCCGCGTTGGGACCGGCGCTCAAAGACCAGTTCCCGGAGGTTGAGGAATCTGTGCGGATGCGTGGCACAACGAATATCTGGATGATGTCCCATGGGGAGAACTCGTTTCTGGAAAGCGATGTCTATACGGTGGGAAAAAACTTCTTCAGCATCTTTTCCTTTCCACTTACTCAGGGCGATCCGGAATCCGCGCTGGACGACTACGCGTATCCTGAACGAACAATCGTCATCAGCGAACCCATGGCGGCCAAACTCTTCGGCGATGAGAATCCAATAGACAAGTATATCCGCGCGGATGACACGTACGACTTGCGTGTGACAGGCGTTATGGAAGCGGTTCCGTCCAATGCCCACTTCACCGCCGACTATCTTGTCAGCGAGAATCTCAATATCGAAAACCGTCGTGATCGGTATGCAACGGCCTGGTTCGGTGCGCAGCACTACACCTACATACTGCTGGCAGAAGGAACGACTTCTGCAGAACTGGAGGCCAAGATCGCCAGGTGGGTAGATACCTATGAGCCTCTTCAGCAGCTCGTGGCCCGCGGCGTGGCCTTCAGTCCCCGGCTGCAGCCGATGACCGATATCCATCTGCGTTCGCACCTGGAACGGGATATGGCTGGCCACAGTGATATAGGCTATATCTACGTTTTCACGGCTGTGGCGTCTTTTATCGTGCTCATCGCCTGTATCAACTTTATGAATCTGGCCACGGCGCAGTCCGCCGCCCGATCCAGGGAAGTGGCCATTCGGAAAACCGTCGGCGCCCGGCGGGGCGAGTTGTTGATACAGTTCATGGGCGAGGCCATGCTTTCGGCCGGCCTGGCCTTCATTTTGTCCCTGGGTCTCTTTTCGGCCATCCTGCCCTGGTTCAACACGCTGGCGGGTAAAGCCATACAGATCAGTTACCTTGACAACCCGGAGATGCTGCTGTGGCTGTTGGGCATCGCGATCTTTGCAGGTCTTTTATCCGGAAGCTATCCGGCACTGTTTATCTCCAGATTTCACCCGATCCGGATCTTCAAGGATGAAATGACTCGCGGCATGACCGGTTCCCTGCTGCAAAAAGGTCTTGTAGTGGTACAGTTTACACTATCGATTCTGCTGATCGTCAGCACCGCGATGGTGTATCAACAGCTGGATTACATGCAAAGTAGACACCTGGGATTCGATAAGGATCAGGTCGTCGTTATTCCACTCGTCACAGGTGTGGATCGACAATTCGATACCTTCAAGACCCAACTTTCTCGGAGCCCGCAAGTTCAGGGTATTACTCGATCTGTGCTGATGCCGGGACGCATGGCCAGTTCCGCTATGATTCCTTCCTTTCCGACCCGTCTGGCGGGTCAGCCCGAAGAAGACCTGATCGGGATACCCGCCTTGTATGTATCTACCGGTTTTGTAGAGACCCTTGGCCTTGAATTGCTGGCCGGGCGCCCGTTTTCCAGGGCGTTGAACGATGATTCGAATAACGCGGTGATCCTGAATCGATCCGCGATTGAACGAATGGGCCTGACCGTTCCGGAAGAAGCCGCAAAAAGTCACATACAATACAGAAGGAGCCCGCCCGTCAGGATCATTGGCGTCGTGGAGGATTTCCATATGCAGAGCCTTCATGACGCGGCGGGACCTATGCAGTTGAGGCTCTTGCGCCGAGGCGGCGGTCAGTCGGCGATACGACTGCAGGCACGGAATATACCCGATGGAATCAGTGCGATCGAAGAAACATGGGCTTCGGTATTTCCTCATTACCCCCTGGCCTATTCGTTTTTGGATGAAGATTTCGAGCGACTGTACCAGTCGGAGCAACGCACCGCAAATCTGTTGGGCGCTTTCAGCATACTGGCCATCTTTATCGCGTGTCTGGGCCTGTTTGGCCTGACTTCGTTCGCCATCCGGCGGCGAACCAGGGAGGTCGGAATCCACAAGGTAATGGGCGCTTCCGCGACTCGCATTGTATACATGCTATCGAAGGATTTTCTCATACTGGTTGCGATGGCCGTGCCGGTCGCCTGGGTCCTGGCCTACTGGGCCATGAGCAACTGGCTGCAGAACTTCGCGTACCGGGTCGATATCGGTCCCGGGTGGTTTCTGATTGCCGCTTTCCTGGCACTGGCCATCGCCCTGGTTACGGTCAGTGTAAAAGCAGTCACCGCCGCGATGGTGAATCCTGTGGAGACCCTTCGATCTGAATAGGGTCGGCGAACCGTAACGAACTGACACTTCAATCATGTAATGCACATATGATCCGCAACTACCTCACGGTCGCCCTGCGCAACCTCCTCAGGCAACCCGTCTATTCCCTCATCAATATCGTCGGACTCGCCATCGGCATGGCGGCATGCATGCTGATCGTGTTGTACATCCAGGACGAGCTCAGCTACGACCGCTATCACCCAGACGCGGATAGGATTTACCGGATCGTGGACGATATCGAAAGCGGCGGGCAGACCATCCGGACAGCGGGATCGCCCTTGAGCTGGGCGCCGGCACTGAAGCAAGACTATCCCGAGGTCGAGCGGTTCGTTCGGATGCGGGGTACGGCCTCTTCCTGGCTGTTTCATAAAGAAGAAATGCAATTCTATGAGAAAAAAGTCATCTGGGCGGAAGACGGCTTGTTCGACCTGTTCGCTATCCCCCTGGTCGCCGGAGATCCGAATACCGCGCTGGTAGAGCCCTTTACGATCGTCATCTCGGAAACGATGGCGGCCAAGTACTTCGGCGGTGAAGAATCCATGGGGCAGGTTCTGGGCGTGGATAACACCTACGATTTCAAGGTCACCGGGATCATGCGGGACCTGCCCGCCAATACCCATATGCGGGCGGACATGTTCACCTCCTATTCCTCCCTCGCCACCATCGGCAGTTACTACCGGGAGAACTGGGAGGTTCATGACAACTTCTACACGTACATCCGGCTAAGTGAAAACACGGATCCGGATGATCTCGAAGCGCGGTTCCCGGACTTCCTCGAACGATACGCCGGGGACAGATACCGCGAATCGGGCGTCGTGCTGAGGCCGTCGCTGCAACCCGTCGTCGACATCCACCTTCACTCTCACCGGGAAAGCGAATTCGAACCCAACGGCGACATCCGCTTCGTGGTCCTCTATACACTGATCGCGTTCCTGATTCCGCTGATCGCGTGCATCAACTTCATCAACCTGGCCACGGCCCGATCGGCTATGCGCGCCCGGGAAGTGGGCGTCCGAAAGGCAATGGGCGCCAACCGGACCCAGTTGCTGGGGCAGTTCCTGGGAGAGGCCGTCGTCATGGCGGCGCTCGCCATGGTGATTTCGTCTATCCTGGTGCAGCTCGCCCTGCCCGCGGTGAATGCGATTGCCGCCAAGGAACTGATTTTCCCGCTTTCGAACGGGCTGGTGTTGACGGTGCTTGCATTCGGTGTGATCGTTATTGGATTGGCGGCAGGAAGCTATCCGGCCGTCTATCTCTCCGGGTTTGCGCCCACCGAAGTATTGAAGGGCAACCTTGAAACAGGTACACGGGGACTGAATCTGCGAAAGGTCCTGGTCGTCGTACAGTTCGCCATGTCCATCTTCCTGCTGGTCAGCACGGCGATCATCTACGATCAGCTCGAG
This sequence comes from Gemmatimonadota bacterium, assembly GCA_009835325.1. Classification (NCBI taxonomy): domain Bacteria; kingdom Pseudomonadati; phylum Gemmatimonadota; species Gemmatimonadota bacterium. The sequence continues at coordinate 63,706 of VXWP01000091.1, forward strand.
TATATCAGCACCAAGCGGCTGGGCTTCAACAAGGAACAGGTGATGGTGCTTCCCATCACGGGTTCCACCCAGCGTCGGAATACGCCCGTACTGAAAGAACGATTGGCCCAGTTGCCCGGTGTACTGGGCGTAGCCACGGCAAGCGGGGTACCGGGAATGCGGGTGATCCCGATCATGGCGGTCCGGCCCGATGGCATGGCGCCGGAAGACCACCTCATGATGGCCACGCTACAGGTGGACGAGTCCTTCCTGGATGTCCTGGAGATCGATCTGGCTGCCGGACGGAACTTCTCGACGGACTGGGGGACGGACTCGACCACCGGCTTCCTGCTCAACGAGTCGGCCGTTCGATACCTTGGATGGGGCACGCCGCCGGAAGCCATAGGCAAACCGTTCGCGTGGCTGCCTTTCGGCGGGAAGAAAGGAAATGTAATCGGCGTGGTAGAGGATTTTCATCTCCGTACCATTCACGAGGAGATCGAACCGATCGTTATTCTAACGAGTACCTATCACATTTTCGTGCTCATCCGACTCGAACCCGGACGGATTCCCGAGACCATCTCGCGCATCGGGGAGGCATGGCGAAACGTCGATGCCGGCTTTCCCCTGGAATACACCTTCCTGGACGAGGATTTCGACCGGCTGTACCAGGATGACCGGCGGCTCGGCGAGGTTTTCGCGATCTTCGCGGTACTGGGCGTCTTCGTGGCCTGCCTCGGACTCCTCGGACTGGCTTCCTATTCGATTCAGCAACGCACCCGGGAGATCGGGATCCGCAAGGTGCTCGGCTCATCGGTCTCCACCATCGTCATACTGCTTTCGAAGGACTTCATGAAATATGTCCTGCTGGGCAACCTGATCGCCTGGCCGCTGGCCTACTTCGTCATGACGCGCTGGCTGCAGAATTACGCATACGCCGCGTCGCTCGATTTCTCCTGGTTTCTGACCGGGGGCGTCGTGGCTTTAGTCATCGCCTGGCTGACTATCGGGGCACACGCGGTAGCGGCGTCGAGGAGGAATCCGGTGAACGCGTTGAGGCAGGGGTGACGGACCAGCTAAGCGAGTAAGTCCATCATGTTCAAACACTACTTTATCATAGCCGTCCGGAATCTAACCAGGTACAAGAGCTACGCGCTGAACAATATCCTGGGTTTGACCATCGGGTTCGCCTGCGCCCTATCGATCCTCCTCTACGTCCAGAACGAGTTGAGTTACGACCGCTACCACGAGAACGCGGACCGTATCTACCGGATCGTCGAAGGAAGCGACGTCAAGACGCAGCCCCTGCTCGGTCCGGCGCTGAAGGAGGAATTCCCGGAAGTCGAACGCTTTCTGCGCATACAGGGTACCGCCGGCATTTGGCTCATGGCTTACGGGGACAAGGTATTCTATGAAACCGACGTCGCCTGGGCCGACGAGACCCTTTTCGAGCTGTTCTCGTTTCCGCTGCTCAGGGGCAACCCCGAAACCGCCCTGAAAGATCCTTTTTCCGTGGTCATAACCCGGTCGACCGCCCGGAAGATGTTCGGGCCCGAAGACCCCATGGGGCAAATCATTGTCGCGGATAACGGTTTCGCCAATCTGCGCGTCACCGGTGTCATGGAGGATATGCCGGACAACTCCCATTTCAAAATGGATTACTTCGTGTCCCTGTCTACCAGTCCGCACGTAGGCAATCCGAGGGCGCTGATCCGCTGGAGCGTGCGATATTTCTACACCTATCTATTGCTGACCGAAGGTCACCCGGGAGCGCTGCTCGAGGACAAGCTTCCCGCGTTCGTGGACAAGCATATGGGCAGTTTTCTGGCGTCTACAGGGGGCAGCTTCGAACCGTATCTGCAGCGGCTTACCGACATCCACCTGCATTCTCACCTGGAAAACGAATTGGGCGTCAACGGTGACAGCACCTACGTCGCTATCCTGCTGGTCGTCGCGGGATTCGTCATCGTGTTGACCTGCGTGAATTTCACCAATCTTTCGACCGCGCGCGCCAGCGTGCGCGTCAGGGAAGTGGGGTTTCGCAAAGTGGCTGGCGCGCAGAGGTGGGAGCTGATCCAGCAGTCCATCGGCGAAACGATGCTGCAGGCCTTTTGCGCCTCATTCTTGGCGGTGATCATCGTATGGCTGATCCTTCCCAAGTTCAACGACCTGTCCGGCAAACAGCTTGCATTGGTGATGCTGGATGATCCCGCCTGGTTCGCTTCCTGGTTGGGGTTGACCGTACTCGTGGGCTTGCTTGCCGGCCTCTATCCCGCGGTATTCACTTCGGCTATAAAACCGACCGGCATGCTGACTGGAAACCAGCCGGTTCATCGCCGGCAGGACTACCTGCGAAAGGGTCTGGTCACGGTACAGTGCACGATCTCCGTCGCCCTGATCGTCGGCACCCTGGTGCTGCACCAGCAGCTGAGCTTCTTGCGAAACGTCAAACTTGGATTCGAGAAAGAGCAGGTAATGGTCATCCCCAGCGGTATTCGCGATATTGAAGAAAGCTTTCCCGTCTTGAAACAGGCGCTGCTGCAACATCCCGGCGTACTGAACATGACGGATGCCAGCTCGATGCCCGGCGTCGCCGGCAGTCAGGGGTTTATCCGTTCGATGACCGCGGAAGTCTTTGAGGGTGCCGGTACCCATCGGATCGACCTTGGATACATCGAAACCGGGTCGGATTTCGTCGAGACGCTGGGTATCGAGCTGCTTGCCGGCCGCAGCTTCTATACGGGCGAACAATCAAATTCGGATTTGGGGAAAGTGATTTTAAATGAAACGGCAACCAGGGCACTGGGATGGGTCACGCCGGAAGAAGCGATAGGCAGGCAGGTCATGCTGAATAATGAGTACAGAGTGGATGTGGTCGGTGTAATGAAAGACTTTCACGTCAAATCGCTGCATCAACCGATCCGGCCGCTTGCGCTTCTCCATTATACGTACGGCACCACGTTTTTCGCGGTGAAGCTGAGTCCGGATGATCTTGAAAACACGTTAGACAACATCCGGGATACCTGGGCATCGATACTCCCAGCGTTCCCGTTACGGTATTCCTTCGTGTCGGACGATTTCGACCGGTTGTATCAAGCCGATCGCCACTTCGGGCAAGTGTGCGGGATCTTCACCAGTATCGCCGCGTTCATTGCCCTTCAGGGCCTGGTCGGCCTGGCCTCATTCGGCGTCGGACAGCGCATAAAGGAAGTCAGCATCCGAAAGGTCCTGGGCGCCTCGGTTTCCCAGGTCCTCGTCCTGCTGTCCAGGGAGTTCGTCGTGCTGATCGTCATCGCCAACGCCATAGGGTGGATGCTGGCGTACTACGGACTGAGTTTCTGGCTGCAGCAATTTGCCTATCGAGTCGATATCAGCGTCGACACCTTTGTGATGGTCGGTGTCCTTAGCCTGGCGGTGGTCCTGGTTGTGCTCGGCTACCGCGTCATAAGGACGGTCACGTCGAACCTGGCGGACGTACTGCGAAAAGGGTGATGGGGAAGGTGGTCTGACAGATGAACGTAACTTTTCTCGGAACCGCGGCCGCGCCTTCGATGCCGATCCCTTTCTGCGTCTGCAATGTCTGTATGGAAGCCAGGAGGATTGGCGGCAAGAACCTCCGCAAGAGATCGTCGCTGGTGATCAACGATGATCTGCTGGTGGACATCGGACCCGACATTGCCACGGCGTCGTTCCAGTACCGGATCTCGCTCACCGGAGTCGGCATATGTCTTCAAACGCACCCGCACGCCGACCACCTGGACATCGGTTTCATCCTCGCAAGGCATGCCGAATACGGGACGACGTTATCAGGCGAATTGTTGCTTGGAGGTGCTGACGAGACGCTTCATGCGATCGATACGCTGGTCCGCCAACAGAGTGCTTACGAGAGCATTTTCGACCAGGAAGCACGGTCTGCACTGAAGTTGAAAACCCTGTCTATTACGCCCTTTGAAGAATACCGTTTGGGAAACTACCGCGTTACCGGATTTCCCCCCAACCACGGCGATGATCAGGGGTTTCTGCTTTACTCAATCGCGCTGGGAGACCGGGCCGTGTTCTATGGTACCGACACGTCGGTGCTGTCCGAAGCGGTCTGGGAACACCTTCAGCGAGCACGCAACCGGTTTGACGTGGTCATTCTCGATCATACCTATGGAATCGGCTTCGAATCCAGGCCGTCGGACCATCTCGCTGCGAAGGATGTCGCCACCCACGCGGATCGTTTTCGAGAGAACGGACTGCTTAAGGACAATGGTGTGGTATACGCGACCCACCTGTCCCACGAGGGAAACCTGGAACACGATGCATTGGACGAATACGCCAGGGAGTATGGCTACAGGGTGGCCTATGACGGATTGAGGTTGGAGTTGGGCGGCTGAACATGCAGCAGGAACATGCCACCGGTCACCCGCCCACGGACACCGGCCCACGGCCGCCCGATCATCATACCGAGAGATCCAAAGCATGAAATGGGACTATTACCGCCCTCACATAGACCGGAGAGTTCCCGGCAACAAAGTAGACCTGACGCCCCTGTGTAACGAACCGGAAGTCCGCAGGAACCTGATTCTCGATCTCGCTCGACCGTTCCGCAACGTCGACCTGGACAAGGTGGCGAGTCCGGAATCGCTGGGATTCATCCTGGGCAGCGCGGTAGCCCAGCGGCTGAACCGGGGCTTCATTCCTTTCCGAAAAGGAGGGGAACTTCCCGTCCATCGTCAGCACAGGTCGAGGATCTCATTCATAGACTACACGAATAGAAAGAAGACCCTGGAGGTGAATAGAGACCTGATTAAACCCGGCGAACGCATCCTGATCGTGGACGATGTGATCGACACCGGTGCCCAGGTCAAGGCCATGATCAAGCTGATCGAACGTCTAAAGGGTAAAGTAGTGGGTGTTTCGGTGCTTGTTGCGGACCGAAGCCGGAAGACGGAACATCTGATCGACAAGTACAAGGTGCATGCCATTCATATGGCGCTAGTATGTGAGTAACATGTACGCGCTGCACCGCCACAGCAGGATCTGTACTCATTTTGCCGAGGCCGAGGTAACTTCGCGCACCTATCGCGTGGATTGCGTACGACGAATTCGATTTAGATAGGAGGGCAGCACAGTTGGAATTGACCAAACCTAGAGCCCTATCAGCAGGATCTAGAATCGGACTAGTTTCGCCGGCAAGGGCAATACCGCTTACGCACATGGATGAGAGCATCACCGCCGCACGAAACCTGGGCTTCGAGCTTGTTGTCGGCAAATATGCTCGCGAAAAGGTAGGGTATTTCGCGGGAACTAACGAACAACGTGCGGCCGATCTCATGGCCATGTTCCAGGACGACACGATTGAGGCAATCTGGTGTATACACAGCGGCATAGGCGCCGAACGGCTGTTCCCCTGGTTGGATTTCGGGATTATCAGGAAGAACCCAAAACTACTCATCGGTCACAGCAATATCGATCAACTTCATTTCATGCTTCACAGACACGCCTTTCCGTGGAGCGTTTGCTTTCATAATCTCACGATTTTTCGTCACCATAAACCAGATGAGATGGAGCGGGAGATGGACTGCTTTTACAGAATCATTCGGGGCCATGGCCGTCCGTGGGATTTTCCGCTCGAGGGCCTCAACCCACCAGTAGAACCATTAGTGCCGGGCCGTATACGGGCTCCGATTACTGGAGGAATTGATATCAACTTCACGCTGGGTACGCCCTGGGAGGTTGATTTTGAAGAGAAAATAGTTGTACTTGATCTGGCTGACAGGAACATGCTGTGGTCTGCTTGCCTCACGCAGTTGAATTATGCGAACAAACTTCGCGAGGCCGCGGGGTTTATCATCGTGGCTCAAACTGCTCGGGGAGAGGTGCCCGAGTGGGGTAACGTAATGGAAACGGGTCTGGTAAACGACAAACAAACCTTGAGAAGCTTCCTGGACGAGTTCATCGTGCCATTGAACAAGCCGACGCTAATGAACGTTCCCATGGAGCACTCGAATGGGGCTTTACCCATTCCCTATGGGGCCGAAGTTGAATTGGATGCCGACGAGAAGCGCATCACGGTGCTCGAAGACATTGTTCAGCGCAGTTCCTGAATGTGCTATAGCTTCGGTCAATGTTTTCTTTGTGGTTGCATATCTGGTAGTGAGGGAATACACGCCATGCAGTCAGAAGAGAGTCACGTGAATCACGTCGAACCGGACGACGTCCGACTGGTAACATCCGATATAGACAACTTCTGGCGGGTATACGATAAATCGGAAGGCATGACTACGGACGAGAAAGTCGAAATCTTGGAAACGGAGTACCTGGCGAAAGGCAGCATCGGTCTCAGGGATTTCGTGAAACTCCATATACAGGATGCCAAGATACTGGTAAAGGCCATAGAGGCCATGCCGAAGTACTACGCCTCCATCAGGGCAAGCTCAAATCGAGTTATGGAGATGACAGATCGGATTCGCGGCTATATGCACGCGTGGAAGGACCTCCATACGGAAGCCGTTTTTCCCGATGTGTACTTCGTTATAGGTAGAATGATGTCCGCCGGAACTTTTTCGCCGAATGGGCTGCTCATCGGTACCGAAATGCTAAGTTGTACGGACGATCTACCAGAAGAAGAACTGTCACCGGTGTACATAAACCTTGTAAAACCGATTGAGTACCTGCCCTATGTGGTTATTCACGAACTAATCCATCCCCAACAGCAATACGATTTTGATGGCAACACGCTTCTGGGCCAATCCTTAACGGAAGGGGCGGCCGATTTCCTTGGAGAACTTGCCAGCGGCGGGTTTCTGAACCAACTTCAGCACAATTACGGAAGGATCCATGAATCGGCGCTTTGGGATGAGTTTTCCAAAGAAATGCTTGAAGACAACATGAAAAACTGGCTCTACAACTATTATGAAGATCTAGGTGATCGACCACCTGATATGGGTTATTTCATGGGTTACAGAATATGCGAATCATACTACGAGAAAATAGACGACAAACGACAGGCCATTCGAGATATACTGGCCATCAAGGATGGTCCCGATGCGCTGCGATTCCTGCAAGAAAGTGGATACGGTCAATAAGTATCGAGATTCTGTAGTGTCTCGTCTAGAAGGGGCAACGTGACGTCAAAATCCAATAAGACACTCGGCCAACTGGTGTCGCTTCTGGAAGAACGCATCCCTCGGATAATGCACGAAGCCAATGTTCCAGGGCTCTCGATCGCGTTGATACAAAATGGGGACACCGCATGGACGCAAGGCTTCGGCGTAATGAACGCGGAATCACGTGAGCCACTAAGTCCGGGAACTGTTTTCGAAGGCTGTTCATTGAGCAAGCCAGTTTTCGCCTATGCTGCACTTAAACTATGCGAATCGGGACGAATGGCACTGGACAAACCACTTTCCCAGTACCTGTCCGAGCCCTATGTTCCCGATGAGCCCAAGGTTCAGATGATTACGATGCGGCAAGCCCTCGCACATACAGCCGGTTTCCCTAACTGGCGTCCGGACTGCTGGGATGCGGAAGGATGGAATCCTGAAGGCAAACCACTGCAATCTTTTTTCGAACCTGGCGAGCGTTTCAGTTATTCCGGTGAAGGATACATGTACGTGCAGCGTGTGTTTGAGCATGTAACTGGACAGATTGGTGAATCTTACATGCAGTCTGAGTTGTTTAAGCCGGCAGGAATGAAGTACAGCACGTATCTATGTACATCGGATCAGGTGCCTGGCATGGCAACCGGACACGATGAACACGGGAAACCGGTAAAAAAGCAGTTGTACCGGTCCATGTGTTCCGCCGCCAGCCTTCATTCGACGCCTTCGGACGTCGCAAGAATCTTGTGTGCATGTATGCGTCCGGACCCTGACGCTTCGTGGCATATCGATACCAAGTTGGCGAAGGAAATGACCACCGCACAGGTCCCGGTAAACGATTCTGCTTCATGGCATGACAATTGGCCAGATGTCCCGATAAAGGATGATCCGTTTGTTTCGTGGGGACTTGGCTGGGCCACCCAAAACCATAATGGGCTGAAAGCTATCTGGCATTGGGGTGACAACGGTCCCTTCAAGGCATTTGCTTTAGGATATCCTGAAGAGGGGACAGGTATAGTGGCCATGGCCAATGGATCGAACGGTTACAAACTCTGGTCCGCGTTGTGCAGTATGGCATTGGGCGGCGAGTACCCCTGTATCGACTGGCTGAATAGGGTGGTGTATAGCTGAACGGATCATAGACACTCCGAGCGAAACGATTTATGACCGCCGAAACCGATAATCAGCACGTTCACATCGGCGCCTACGCGCTGTGCCGCGACCCCTCGAATCGCCTGCTCCTGGTTCGCGCGACGGCCGGTCTCGAGGACGGAGGCCTGTGGACGATGCCCGGCGGCGGAATCGAATGGGGAGAGCATCCGGATGCCGCGTTGTGCCGTGAGCTGGAGGAGGAGACGGGACTCGTAGACATCAAGGCGTACCACGTGGCCTCCGTGTATTCGCATGCTTACGAAGGTCGGACGGACTGGCAGGGCGATCCGGTACATCACATCGGGATCGTCTACGAGGTTGAGCTAGCGACGTTCGACTTGAGACCCGAAAGGGAAGGATCGACCGATCACTGTGAGTGGCTGACCGAAAGCCGGGTACGGGAGCTGCCTCTAGGACCGCTAGCCGAGTTCGCGGTCAAGCTGGCATGGCCAACAAAATAGCGACGGGTTATCTTAGATGGCGGGTTACTTTGATGATTGAATTGCGTGGTAAGAAAGTGGTGTTGCGGACCATGGAACGGGCGCATTGCCGCTTCCTGTGGGAAAACTACGAGCCCGTGGAACCCGTGCCGACTGAACCGGTCAGGCCGGGTCTCTCGGTCGAGGGATCGGAAAAATGGTTTGAGGAGATCCAGGAAAAACAGGAAAAGAGTCAAATCTACCTGGGTATCTTCGATGATGAAGGCAACATCGTTGGCGACATACAACTGTCCGGAATCGACTGGAGGAATCGCACCGCGAGCCTCGGTGCCGGCATTGCACTTAAAAAAGACCGGGGCAAGGGATACTGTACGGATGCCGCCGTCGTCATGCTTCGGTACGGATTTGAGCACCTGGACCTGCAAAGGATTTCGGCCGCGACAATGGCGAACAACGCAAGCGCCATCAGGGTGCTGGAGAAGGTCGGGTTTGTGCAGGAAGGACGGGAACGAGAGGCCGTGTACTGGTCCAATCAGCGCTGGGACAGGATTGTGTTCGGCATTTTGAAACCGGAATTCGAGGCCATTCAATCATGAAACCTGCTCCGATTAAAGAAACCATCTCTTTCGAGGATTTTGAGAAACTCGACATTCGCGCCGGTACGATCACCGCGGTCGAAGATGTGGCCGCATCGAACAAACTCGTGAAGCTGACAGTCGACTTCGGAGACCATACCCGGTCGATCCTTGCAGGAATCAAGCAGGAACGGTCGGACCCGAAGGAAATCGAAGGCAAGCAAGCCCTCTTCGTGGTGAACCTGGCCGAGAGGAAGATGGCCGGTGAAGTCTCCCAGGGCATGCTCTTCGACATAGGGTATGCGGACGAGATTAAACCATGCCTGTTGGTACCCGAATTACCTGTGCCGGACGGCGCAAGGGCGGGTTAACGCGAACAAAGTATGAATGGAGACGGCATGACGTCCGAAACAGTATCCGACCGGGTTGAGCGCGAGCACGCACGCTACGGAGCCGCCACCCAGCAGGATTCAGGCGGTCCCCTGCCACAGCCCTTTCCCCGCGAGATCGGTCCCCGCGCCATGGATTACCTGGCCGAAGTCGTCGATTCCGGACTGACCTGCGACATGGTGGGCCGGTTCGAGTGCGCCTTCGCCGAGGCCAACGGCGTCGCCCACTGCATCGCCACACCGGGATGTACGCCGGCCCTGGCCGTGCTGGCGGCGGCTTTAGACTTCGAACCGGGCGACGAGATCATCGTGAGCTCGGTCAGCGACTTCGGCACCGTGCAGGGAGTGATCAGTGCCGGCTACATCCCCGTGTTCGCCGACACCGCGCCCGGAACGATCAACGTGAGCGCCGAGACCATCGAGACGTGTATCTCCGATCGAACAAGGGCGATCCTCGTCGTGCACCTCAGCGGCCTGATCTGCGACATGGACGCCATCAACGACGTCGCCGCCCGCCACGGGTTGGTCGTCTACGAGGATGCCTGCCAGGCGGTCTTCGGCCGCTACAAGGGCCGCTATGCCGGCACCCTGGCGACGGCCGGGGGGTTTTCCTTCGACGCGGAGAAGACCATGGGCTCCGATGTGGGCGGCTGCATACTCACCGACGACGATGCGCTGGCCGAACGGGCACGGTTCATCGGCCAGAGCAGGGCCGGGGAAATGGTCGAGCACTTCGGGCGCGTGCACACCGCCAACGGATTCGCCCACCGCATGACCCAGTCCACCGCGGCGCTCAGCCTGGCCCAGCTGGAGATCATCAAGCCGCAGGTGGAGAAACGCGATCGCATGATCCGCCTGTTGAGCGTGCTCCTCGACGAGATTCCGGGCATTACGGCATTGCCGATCCCACCGGAGACCGAAGTATACTCCTGCTGGATGGCTGGATTCACCATCGACCCGGACCGGTTCCGATGCGACGTGGAGGAATTCGGGGCCCAGGTGGCGGCAGGCGGCATCCCGGGGGCGAGCCCGATGCGCTACTATCTGCTGCCAGTGGCCCTGCCCTTCCTGAACGAGTCGGCAAAGCACCGGCGTTTCCCCTATTCGCAGCCGCCGGCATCCCGCACATACCGCTATGACGCGGAAAACTGTCCGAACGCCCACGGGATACTGGAACGCTTCATCCGCTGGAGCTCGTTCTGCGACAAGTACGAGCCCCGCCACTGCGAACAGGCGGCCGCGATCGTGCGCCGCGTTGCCGACAAGAACCGGCGATGAGTGAAAACGACGGACCGGCGATGGATGAACACGCAGGAGATCACGCCGTGGAGAAAACGCTCCAACTCGACGCCCGCTACTACCGTTCTGTGCCGACGGACCGTGCGGGATACGAGGAAGTCACCCTTTTACTGCCCGTCGAAAAGACTGCCCTGATCGGCCTCCACTGCTGGAACATCGGCTGTCCCGACGGTCCGCCTACGGACGCTAACTATTGCGTGGGTATGGGCTGGCCCCAGCCGACGGTGGAGGCCGCCCGCATCATGGCCGAAGTCATCCGGCCGGCCATGGACCTGGCCCGTTCGGTCGGGATGGCGGTCTGCCACGTCGAGACGGACTGGATGGACCGGAAGTACCCCCACATCGAGTCACGGCGGTCGGACGGGCCGGCATCCGTTCACCCGGTCAGGCGGGAGCTGTTCGAACGGGCCCACGGTGTCGACTACATGGAGCGCTCACCCCTGGCGGAAATGCGGCGTGCCGAAATCGTCTCTCCGGTTGGAGACGAGCCCCTCGTCTTCTACTCCGACACGCTGGACGAATTCCTGCGCGGACGCGGCATCGAGACGCTCATCTACATGGGGTTCGCGACCGACATGTGCCTACTCGGCGCCGAAGGCGGCGCCCGGCACATGCTCGCGCGCGGATACCGCTGCGTAGTGATCCGGGACGGAACCGTCGGCGTCGAGTCGCCGGACACCTTCCCCCAACGACTCGCGACGAACTATGGGCTCCACATCTTCGAGTGGACCCTCGGCCACGGCTGCACCTTTGCGCAGTTCCAGCAGGCTGTAAAGCAAGTCCAGGACGATCGGTCCAACTGATGTGAGTCACGCACCATGAGCCTGAGCATCTGTCCCTGGAAGTACGGCAAGCGCTGGGTTTACTCGATCACCTACGACGAGGCCCTTGCCGACCTGCATCGATTCGCCATTCCCATGCACGAGGAGTACGGCATCCCCGGCCACGTCGAGGTCGTCGTCGGCCAGTTGGGCGAGATCCGGAACATCGGCAATTCCAGTTTCAACGGCTATCGCCATATGAACGCGGATGAACTGCACGACCTGCTCGCCCGCGGCTGGGGCGTGGGCAATCATTCGTGGAGCCATGAGATCATCACGCCCGAGATGGTGGATAAGGAGATTGGCCACGCCAAGCTGGTGCTGGAGGAAGCCGTCGGTGAGTCGATCATCCTCTACTGCTCGCCCGGGGACAACACCAACATGGCCGACCACGTCCTCGAAGCCTGCCGCCGCTACGGCTATCTGGGCGCCATGAGCCTGACGGACGCGCTCAATCTACCCGGAGACGAGCTTTTCTGGATCAACCGCACTCCACTGCACGACCACTACTACCCGCCCTTTTACAGTGCTTACGATCCATTCCGGAACATCCGCCAGGCACAGGAAGTGCAGGGCTGGCTCATCGACTACTGTCACTGCCCTTTGGAAACGGCCGTCCATCCCAACAAGGACTGCTCCGAAGCCCAACTCAGGCAACGCCTTGAAACGGTCCTGGCCGAGGGAGGTGACGCGGTTTGGTGTGCAGTGCCCGAAGAAGCCCTCAGTTATCACCTGGTGCGGCGTCACGCGCGGGTCGAGACGGTGGAAGACGGCGAGGCTGGGAATGGCGGCACCGACTCCTGGCACACCGGAGCACAACGCTACCACATAGGCCTGCTGGAACTGCCCGAACGTGTTCCATACCGCAGTCTGACCATGGAAGCCGGTGTCCCGCCAGCCTGGTGCCGTGATCCACGCGTCGTGGTGGACGGCGTGCAACTGTCAGCAGAAGTCGTGCGGCCCGGTGTGCTGCGTTTCACGACGCCAGTGCACGACGGAACCGTGGTCGAGTTGTGCGAACCGCCGAGACCCTGACCGGAATCCAGGCTCACGCGGGCACTTGTATCAAACATCTCGGCAGACATCAACAAGTCGGCATTGAACAGGAGAGAAGCCCGATATGATTGCACGAATGTATTTCACGCTGGTGCTCGCGTTCTGCTGCATGCTTCTGATTGTCCGCCCCAGCGATGCCCAGTCCGAAGATAGACAGGTTGCGAAACGTCTGGCGCCTACAAACGGAGAGCAAATCGAGATGCAATACCTGCTTTATCTGCCACCAGCATACGACGAAACCGAAGACAAATGGCCATTGCTCCTCTTCCTGCACGGTGCCGGCGAGCGAGGAGACGACCTTGAACTGGTGAAAGTCCACGGACCACCGAAGATGATCGCGGAAGGGGAGGACTTCCCTTTCGTGGTCATATCACCCCAATGTCCTGAAGGCGTGTGGTGGTCCATCGAAACACTTCATGCACTGATTAACGAAGTCGTCGCAACCCACCGCATCGATACGTCCCGGATCTACGTGACCGGTCTCAGCATGGGCGGGTATGGGTCGTGGGGTCTGGCCTACACCTATCCTGACCTGTTCGCCGCAGCCGTTCCCATCTGTGGAGGCGGGGAGCCTGAGAAAGCACCGCTGATGAAAGAGATTCCGACCTGGGTATTCCACGGCGCGAAGGACGAAGCCGTGCCGCTCGAGCGATCACAGGAGATGGTCGATGCGCTTGACGAAGCCGGGGGCAATGTCCGCTTTACCGTGTACCCGGAAGCCGGACATGTCGGGGCATGGGAAAATGCGTACGGTGATCCCGAACTTTGGGAATGGTTGGTGAGCCAGCGGCGATCCAGATGAAGCCTACAAGTCCGGAGACCACTACTTAGGTCCCAGGCGCAGCCGCAGTATCCCACCACGGCCCTGCGAAACCTCAAATGAATACGCCCGGCCGCCCGCACTCAAGCGGAACCGGTCATCCTTCCGTGTAACCCGGGCCTTCGACGTACGCCCGCAGAATGCCAGGACCAGGACGTCGGCGGCTGCACCCGCCACCAGCCGCGTTGATGGCTCGGTAGCATCCGGGAGAAAGCTGACCAGACTGCCGGCTGCGAGCCCCGGAGGCGCATAGGGTACCTCCTCCTTCCGCATGGTCAGGCCGCTGCCAAATACTGAAATCAACTCCACCTCCCGAGATCCCGCACCAAGACGGGCGCGGTCTCCCTCCAGGCCGAGCAGATCCACGGGATTCAGCTTATAAGCCAATTCGCCGCCACCGGTCTCGGGTCCCAGGCCAACGGCCGGGTCCACGGTAAGCCGGCGTCGACCAGGACAGTGAAGGTCAATCAGGGACAGATCGCAGTCCGCAGTTACTCCGGGCGTCTGTATCGAGCCGCCAAAGGCCAGGGCGGTATTGGGCCTGGCGTAGAACGTGCGCGGCTCCTTCCGCGAAGCGAGACCCTGCGAGTCCCGTCCCATCTCGCCGAAGACCGCCGGGTCGTCCAAGCGATTCGACTTGCCATCAAGGGCAATCTCCATCCACGGTTTGGCGCCGCGCCGGTTGAAGCCGTCCCAGGCGATCTGCGCTTCGTGCCAGGCTCCCACGCCTACCGTACCCGGAGCATACACGGTAACCAGGTTGCTGTTCTGGCTTTGCACGCTGAAACACAATCGTCCGTCCGTGTCCACAAAGAGCGCGAAGGTGTTGACGCCCGTCCCGAAATGCCCGCCTACACCGTTCCCTGCATTGAACAACACCCTTGGGCTGTTCGCGCGTCCCCGCAACCGGAAGCGAATACGCAGGCGTCCACCGTTGGCGCGGAACCAGGGTTCTGCGTCATATTGCAGGGCATCACCCCCACGCAACCGGATATGCGAAACACCCTCTTTAACAACCCGCACGCCGCGCGGACGACGCCTCAGCGCAACGAGCAGGATCGGATAGTCTCCCCGAGAAACCCAGTATTCGTGCTCGGTTCGCCTGGAGTAAACACGCAGCCGTTGCCAGTCCTTCGTGCGCTTCAGGCCGCCCAATTTGGCGACGTTCTCGTTCTGGCCGCCCACGCAGGGCAGGCTGCCGCAACGCACCGGCTGGGCCTCGAAGGCACTGATGGTCTGAAGCAGGGGACTGCCCGCCCAATGAACGTGCAGGTCCATGAAGCTGGCAGCCAGACCGCCGTCATACCCGCTGACACATAGCATGGCTGCATCGGGATCGTGACCGCTGCGCATCACCGCGAAACGGCCCGTGTACATGTCGAATCGTCCCGCCAGCGTCGTCACGCGCCGCGCCCTGGTCGGCCGAAACGCGGGATCATAGTAGCAATAGGCGTACGGCCCGTAGGAAATCATGCACTCCGCCGTCGACCCCTTGACGCCCATTCCGAAGCGTAACAACCTGCCCAGGCGGGGATCGGAGAGCGCCACGTCGCGCAGCCTCCCGTCTCCTGCCTCCTGGGCCAGCCTCAGCAGCACCGGCGAATTGACATTGAGCTGGCCGCCGAGCAGGATGTTTGCATTGGGGGGATAGTAGAGCTGATCGGGTATCTTGCGCGCGGCTGTCCAGTGGGCGCGGAACCAGTTCAGCGGCAGACGCAGCCTGGCGGGTGCCTCGCCAAGCAGGTCGATGCCGGTTACATTGCGCAGCGCATCGGCGAAATGCAGCAGCCAGAGGTTCTCAAAGCCCCAGAAGGTGGGCCCATCGATGGGCTCGCCACCGGGACCGCAGCCGTTTGGAAGAATGGCTCCGCGGAATCGATCGATTACCCCCTGCAACCATGTTTCGGCCCTGGGGTGCTCACCCAGCAGGTGCACCGCGGCCACCCCGAAGTGCCCATAGTCGACGACGGTGTGGTGCCCGCCCGCCGTATTGTGACGACGTTCGTCTACGTACGGCCACCATCGTTCCATCAGCCCCGCGAGGCAATCACGGACCTGACGCTTCTCGGCGTCAGGTAATACCTCGTCCATCAGGTCGAGCGCAAACGCGAAAGCATGCATATAGCGGTTGGCGGTGTAGAAGTGCTCCTCCACATGGTCGTCGTGGTCCCATCCAGCGGCTGCCCGCAGCCATGCGCGGGCCCGTCCAAGCCAGCGCGGGTCGCTCGTGAGCCGCCAGGCAAAGGCGTAGTTCTCGATCAGGGCCGTGGCCTGCATGGCGGTATAGAAGGTCAGGTAGAGCTGGTGGTTAGGGTGCGGGCTGTGCGCCCGACACGGAACCCGTCGCCAGGGACGCTGGCCTGCATACAGTTCACAGTCGGCCAGGAGTTTGGAGAGGATGCGACGACGGACCGGATCGGCCGGAGCCTCGAAACGGAAGCCAGGATCGTCGGCAGGCCTGTACAACCGCGGTCTTTCATGGCGGATTACGGGGATCGACGCCTGTTGCGATGTGTCGGTCATCGGATCGGTCGAGGGATCAGTCATCATCAAATTCCGGTATTCCAAGATTGCGATAGTAACTTATGTTGAGTAACTGAAATCAGGATGTATCTTGCATAAATAACACTTTCCAGCATAGCACTTAATCTTCCTTTACGCGAGACAGAAGTGCTCCAAAACTACCTCACCGTCGCCGTTCGAAACCTCCTCAGGTACCCTGCCTACACGCTCATCAACATCGTGGGGCTCGCGATCGGGCTGTCGGCCTGCATGCTGATCCTGCTCTACGTCTGGGACGAGTTGAGCTACGATCGGTATCATCCCCATGCCGACCGGGTATACCGGATCGTCGATGACATAGAAAGCACCGGACAGACCGTGCGGACGGCGGGATCGCCCTTGGGTTGGGGACCCGCCCTGAAGCGTGATTTCCCCGAAATCGAACTGTTCGCCCGGGTGAGGGGCACGACATCGGCCTGGTTCATCATGCATGAAGAAAAACGTTTCTACGAGCAAAAGGTCATCTGGGCCGACGCGGCCCTGCTTGAAATGTTTTCCATTCCCTTCGTCACCGGCGACCCCCGGACCGCGCTGACTGAACCGTATTCGATCGTGATATCGGAGGAAATGGCCTTCAAGTACTTTGGCGACGTTGATCCCATGGGGAAAGTCCTCAGGGGGGATAACCTGTGGGATTTTACGGTGACCGCCGTCATGCGGAACATCCCCGCCAATTCGCATCTGCGCCCGGACATGATCATATCCCTCCTGACACGAAATGCCCTGTATCCGAACAGCCTCGATGAATGGGAGATGCACGAGAATCAATATACCTACATCCTGCTGCATGAGAACGCCTCTCCGGATGACCTGGAAGCGCAACTGCCTGCTTTTTTAGAACGGAACAAGTCGGGCAGGTTCAGCGAATCGACCAAGGTATTGAGACCCTCGCTGCAACCGCTGTTGGACATCCACCTGCATTCGCACCGGGACAGCGAGCTCGAACCCAATGGTGATTTTCGCTACGTGGTGCTCTTCCTGATCATCGCGCTGCTGATTCCGCTTATCGCATGCATCAACTTCGTGAATCTGGCCACGGCGCGGTCGGCCATGCGCGCTAGGGAGGTGGGCGTGCGCAAAGTGATGGGGGCCAACCGGTTGCAGTTGCTGGGGCAGTTCCTGGGAGAAGCCGTCGTTATGACGGGACTCGCCATGATCGTCGCGATCGCGCTTGTGTATCTCTGCCTGCCCGGCGTGAATGCGCTGGCCGGAAAGCAACTGGACTTCGCGCTGACGAACGGATTGGTGCTGGGGGCACTCGTGGCGGGTACCCTCGTGATCGCAGTAGCGGCCGGCAGCTATCCCGCGGTCTATCTCTCAGGCTTCCTGCCCACCGAAGTATTGAAAGGAAGTTTGAAGTCGGGAACACATGGGATGGGGCTCCGTCAGGTCCTGGTCGTGATCCAATTCGTCATGTCCATCTTTCTGCTGATCAGCACCGCTGTCATATACGATCAACTTGAGTACATACAAAACATGAGACTCGGTTTCAACAAAGAGCACGTGATGGTCGTTAAAATCACGGGACGTGAGCAACGGGAAAGCACCCCGGTACTGAAACAGCGGCTGGCGCAGTTGCCCGGTGTGGTCGGAATGGCGACGACCGATGGGGTCCCGGGCGTGAAGGCACCGCGGATTATGGCCGTCCGTTCTGATGAGATGAGCCCCGAGGACAATCTCATTGTATCCCTGCTCACATCGGACGACCGGTTCCTGGACGTCATGGGAATAGACCTCGTGGCGGGCCGGAACTTTCCGGTCGAATGGGGTATGGATTCGACCATGGTCATCATGTTGAACGAGACTGCGGTACAGAAACTGGGCTGGGAAGCGCCTCCCGATGCGATCGGCGAGTCAGTTGAATGGATTGAATACGGTGGATTACGGGGACGCGTGCTGGGGGTCGTGGAGGATTTTCACCTCCAATCGATTCGCGAGGAAATCGAGCCGATCGTATTCACGCACTATCCCCCCTACTTCACCGATGTGCTTATCCGGATCAGGCCTGAGGACGTAACGGACACTATCTCCCGGATCGAGGAGGTATGGCAGGAGGTCGATCCCCTTTACCCACTGGCATTCACGTTCCTCGACGACGATTTCGACAGCCTTTACCGCGCCGAACGCCAACTGGGTACGGTCTTCGCTGTCTTCGCCTTTCTTGCGATCCTCGTCGCGTGCCTTGGGCTGTTCGGTCTGGCATCCTTCTCAATCCAGCAGAGAACCCGTGAGATCGGGATCCGAAAGGTGCTCGGAGCCACCGTTTCAGACATCGTGCTGCTGCTCTCCAGGGACTTCATGAAGTATGTCCTGCTGGCCAACGTCATCGCCTGGCCGTTGGCGTATTTCGTCATGTCCCGATGGCTGCAGAACTACGCCTATTCGGCGGGAATCAGCTTTGCGTGGTTCATCGCGGGAGGCGTCGTCGCGCTCGTCATCGCCTGGTTGACGATCGGGGCGCATGCGCTGGCTGCGGCGGGCAGGAACCCGGTCAACGCGCTGAAGCAGCACTGACGTTACGTTCACGAAAGTGATTGGAGTCGACGAGCGGTCAACAGGAGGTCCAACATGTCGCAACAAGACGAATTCGGCCTTTCGGCCATCGGCCAGGTTTCCGTCACCGTGAAGGATCTCGACAGGGCCGTTTCCTACTATCGCGATCAATTGCGCATGCGGTTCCTGTTCCAGGTGCCGAACATGGCGTTCTTCGACTGCGCGGGCGTGCGTCTCATGCTGAATATCCCCGAGGAGGGGTTTGAAGATATTCACACTTCCATACTGTATTACAAAGTCGACGATATACAGGACGCCTATGGGGTTTTGAAGGACCGGAACGTAAAGTTTGTTGGACGGCCGCACAAGATCGCCGATCTTGAGGATCATGAACTGTGGATGGCGTTCTTCCGGGACAGCGAAACGAACCTCCTGGCACTCATGGCCGAGATTCCCCACCAGGTATAGCTTCAGGAATAGACCCGCTCCAGGTTACGTTCCGAGTGATGGAGAGCCTGATACAGATCCCACAGTTCCTCCTCGATGGCCTCCCTGATTTCGTCCGTCACTTTATCCCGTTTTGACGCGCCATCCGGCACGAACGGCACGGACTCCCCATCGTGCTTCGAGTAGAATCCGAACGGCTCGAACATTTTATCATATTCTTCCCTGGTCACCTTGAGTCCGAAGAAGCGCAGGATCCTCGGGAGGTTTTCGGGCTTCAACTGCGTATAGTCCACGAACAGGCAATGATCGCAGGTGTTTTCAATGGCGATCCGGAGCGTGGACGATTCAACCCGTACGCTGAATGCCAGATCGCTCATCCGTTCGATCGCTTCTATCGGAAGGCCGGCATCAAAGGCGCCTTCGGGAGTGTTCTTGTTGCGGATGAACCACGCGGGCCCTTCGAGAAAGGTCGGAATGATCTCGTAAGGATTGCGATAGAGGAACAACCACGGGACGCCGGGATAGAGCCCTCGGATCATTTCCAATCGTTTAACGTGATTGCTGGAGAACTTAACGAAGAACCGTTCGTGTACCGGCAGCCGTCTGTGGCCATAGATGTTGACCAGGGACTGGAAATATGATGCGCGTTTATTCCTGAATACCTCTTCGTATTCAACACCCAATAGTTGTTGTACAGGTTCCGCTTCTTTGATCACAATGTGCCGGTCCAGGCTCGACAACACCTTGGCTAGCAGGGTCGAACCGCATCGCCCCACGTGGAAGATGAACCCTGAAGGCGCAAGGGCGTCAGCATATAGATCCGGCGTCTCGAGTACTTCGAGATCGGTAACCACGGTCAAAGCGTCGGCATGCTGCGAAAGTCGTTCTTCCGCGGAGATCTCGAGAAAAGTCTCGCGCAGATGCATGTCCCCAAAGTCGAACCACGTGATCTCGCGGTTGTCGCAGTGCAGTTCGAGCGGCAAAAGACCACGCCGGCTGTTGAGGAAGGTCTTTACTTCCTCAGTGGACTTATTTCTTAAATCCTGTCTCGGCATTCAAGCTCCCCGCACTACGGCGCCCGGATGCCGTTGTCCATTCGACAGGCCAACAGGCCAATCGTCGCTCGAAGTACAGTTCCAGGCCGTCCTCTTCATCAATATGGCAACCTGTTTCTCGAAACCCCATCGACCGGGCCATTCGCAGGGATGGTACATTATCCGGGCTAATCGACAGGACAAAACATCGCTGATCATGTTCTTCATACGCCCATTTCATCAATCCGATTGCCGCTTCCTTGCCTATGCCACGTCGGCGGAAGGACTCACCGATTTCATAGCCGAGTTCTACTCCATCCGCCGCTACATTTCGAAGTTCCTCGGGACCCGGCTCGGAATGGAAACCGATTCGTCCGCACATCGTCTGCGACTGCTTTAAAACAATGGCACGCGACAACCAGGGCTGCGCCTCCGGGCGAGCATGTAGCTGTCTCAGTCGCGTTCGTAAAGTGCGAACGTTGATCACGAAATCTTCCGGTATCGTGTAGCCGCCAATCTTCTCCGCCAACACACGATTCCGGGCGAGTAGCGCTTCCAGCAGTCCCGGGCTCATCGATACCAGTTCCAGACGACTCGTGGTAATACGTTCTATACCTCACCTCGTTCTGATTGTGAGGCAACGTCCTCAATAAACGGTGGAGGACTTTGCTTCGGTGTGCCAAGTGTACCGGCCTCCTGTTCCCTGCTGATCCACTCTCTGTAGGCCTGGTCTCTTTCTTTCCGACCCTCTTCACGACCCTCTTCACGACCCTCTTCCCTGTGTCGTTGCTTAATTGATTCGTAAAGCCATCCCATAAAGTCCACTCCTTCTATAAGAGTAAATGTAGCGAAAATCGATGATACACCGATCTTGACAATGTAGTCCAATACAAGCTCGACTGAAAGTACGTAAACCCCGAATTTCCAGATAACAACATGGCCTGCGGCCGTGAGTGCCAGATAGACGACAGTAAACCACCATCGAGTGTTCTCGGGAACTCCCCAGACCGCGACACGGTTTCGAATGCGGTATTCGTCCAATGAGGTTCTCGTGCTAATTGGTTTGCTCCCCATATGGTGTATGAAACATTCGCAAAGGCTCTGACCCGAACGTGGCTTGATGGAACACACTGATCGACTAAATGCAGGATGCCGCATTGACCGATAGGGAACACGCTCTGAGACTCCTTATGCATAAGAGTCGGATTCTTGCTGTTGAATCTAGTGATATTCATGCACTCGCTTCGTTTCATTGGCAGAGCCACTTACGCTCTCAGTCCACATGCCACGTCCGTCAGGCTGTCGTAGTGATGTACGTACTTGACGCCGTCGATTACGAGGCGGTCGGTATGCGGCAGATCCTCCTCCCACGTCATTTCGACGCCCCAGGAGTGGGGCGGCTTCTCCCGCTTTCCCCAGAGGTTTCCGTTGTATCGCCGGAACAGGACCGTGCGGCCCGCGCGGGTGACGAACGCCATGACCAGCACCGCACGTTCGGACGCATCTTCGTCGATGTCGAACACGCGCATGCATTCGAAAGCCCGGTCGCCGATGCGCAATGTGTAAAGGCCGTGCGAGAACACCTGCGGCGCATCCGGGTTTTTCGTCAACGTACCGTCGGCTTGCTCCGAGAGGTAGCCCTTGTCTTCGACATGACGAGCCGACATACCCCAATCCCATCCAAAGTCCTCATCTAGACAGGTCAGCAGTTCCCTGGTGCCATCGGATTTCATGCTCTCGACGGCCAGCCAGTGCACTTCCGTCTCTGTCAGGCGGCCCCAGAACCGGGTATGGCGGGCCATCTTGTCCGGATCGTGGTTGAGCGGAAGTAGGCCTTCCCGGTCCTGATGGCGATGTTCCTCGATCTTGATTTCGACGCATTCCCGTCCGTGTATGATCGCGTGTCGGCGGGCGGCTGCGGTTTTGTCCTCGGTCAACTTCCAGGCCGTTCCATCGCGGGTTGGCTCGTAGTCGGCCCAACAGACCTGCTCGCCGATTTCGGGAACGATGAACCACCAGGCCAGCTCCCGGAAATCGATGGAGAAAGGGGTACCTGTACTTTTCTCGATGGATATGTGGGGCCGAAGTTCCGGAAACCCCTTCTTCCCTGTGCTGCTTTCTGCGCTCATGGCCGTGCTCCTTCTGTTCGTGGTCACGCCCAGTTCGGTGCGGACCATGTCCCTGCCGTGGGACAACCTTCGCTTGATGGTTCCCGGTGGACAGCGATGCCGGGCCGCGATTTCCGCTATGCTCAACCCATCCAGGTAGAACGACCTGAGTGCCGCCCGTTCCTTCTCGGGTACGTGATCGAAAGCATCGACCACATCCTTCGCTGCCCGGCGTTGGCGGACCGCCGGCACACCGAAGCGGTTCAACATGGTTGCGAGTTCCTCCGGGTCGACGAATTGCTCCCTTCGCTGTGCAGAGCGCAGGTAGTCGGCGCACCGATTGCGCGCGACCTGGTAGAGCCAGGCCCGCACATGCCGGGGTGATTTATCGCGCAGTCCCGACCAGGCGTGTACGAGCGTCTCCTGCAGCACGTCTTCGACCGCGTCCACGGCACCGATTCGATCCCGGATCAATGCCGCCAAGGAACGTTCATAGCGGCGGATCAGCGTCACGAAGGCCTGCTCGTCGCCGGACCCTATCCGTTGGACCAGCCTCTGATCATCGAGGAACCCCATTAGATCGCTCTCCCTTCATCTAACAGGGCGAAGTTCGAGGGGAAAAGGTTCGGTGGGCGGGGAGACTCTGAATTGAGGAATCTAACTCAAGTTCGGATATTGCGTTTAGTTCTCGCGGAGCCACTCTGAAACAAAATTGGAGTAGTCATTGTAGGTGAGTTCTTCCAGTTCGATTGGGATGGCCGCACACATGTCTGGCAAATCGGATTCAAATTGTCGAAAACGGCGCCGAATTTCGCTACCACCTGGAATAGTTATGCGACCGGAGGCATTGTTCAACCAGTTTCGTATGTGATCGATCT
>VXWP01000092.1:0-25531 GCA_009835325.1 Gemmatimonadota bacterium
GTATATACGGGTGCGGTGATGTTTACAAGAATTTACAGGTTGAGCAGGCTCAATGTCACCAAGCCGGAGAGTATGCGTGCAGAGGATGGTCCGACCATGCGATAACCTCCTCGTAATTTTCACTCATGCTTATCCAGATAATCCCTCATGCGCCTGCATTCCTCCTCGGCCGCAGGATCCAGTTCGATCTGGTTCATGCGGGCGCGAACATTGTACAGGTCCATCTCGTCCGGCGATGCTACGTGATCCAGGATTTCCTGTATCCTGGCCGAGAAGTAGTTGCCCCAGTCCGGCTGGCGTCCGTCCAGATCCGTGAATCCATACTCCTTCGCGAGCGTCCAGCTACCGTAAAGTCCACCATGTTTTGACGCGACGTCCGGATCGGCCGCCAGGGCCGCTACACCCCTGCCCATGTAACACGGCGTCTCCGATTCCTCGAAGAATGAATCCTCTTTGATACCATCCCGCCAGTTTTCCTCCGTGACTCCCATGCCGTCCAGCATCGCTTCGGACCGTAGAAAACCAGGGGTAACGGTCAGTGCGGTGATGTTGTGCGCGTGCAGGTCGCGCGACATAGCGTAGCCCAGCCGGATCGTGGCGTTTTTAGCGAAATCATAGAAGAGGTTGCCCCGATAGCCCATCGTGTCGCCGTCGGTGACTTCCACGATCAGTCCGGCGTTCCGCTCGATCATAAGCGGTACGCCGTAACGGCTCGTGATGATATGGGTGTGCACCGCCCCTTCGAGCATTTTCAATCCTTTAGCCGGATCGAGTTTCCAGAACGGCGAACCCCATTCGATCATTTCATCGCCGCCCCAGATGTCGTTGACGAGGAGGTCGAGCCGTCCCTGTTCGTCCCTTACGCGAGCGAACATTCGCTCCACTTCTGCTTCAACGGTGTGGTCGGTCCTTGCCGCAATGCCGCGGCCACCTTCGGCCGTGACCATTTCGGCGGTCTCTTCGATCGTCTCGGGACGGCCCGGCGTGGCCGGACGGCCTTTCACGCTTCGCCCGGAGCAGTAGACCGTAGCGCCCGCCGCACCGAGCATGCGGGCGATCCCCCGTCCGGTTCCGCGCGTCGCGCCCGCAACGACCGCCACGCGATCCTTTAATGGTTTCGTTGTCATTTCGTGCCCCGGGAGTTGGTTAGGCCGTACATCGGCGTTCGACGTTGAGCGCGTTTCGAAAGGCATGCGATGAAGAAGATTAAAAGGTACATGCCGCGGCGGTCCATGTCAAACCGCGGCGACCCATGTCAAAGCGATCGGCAGTGCGATCGGATAGCGGTTGTTTTGCCGTTCGAGTCTCATTATGGTTAAGGTTTGGAGGTTACGGACCTTAAGTTGATACCGGAGGCATGAATGGCCATCATTCCCGTTGACTACACCAACCCCCGCTACGGCGCGAAGGCCCTGCGCCGCTTTGCCCAGGAAGCGCTTCGAAAGGCCGGCCTGTCGGAAGCCCACGGGAAGGAAATGGCCGATTACCTGACCGCGACGGATCTGCGAGGCGTCCTCAGCCACGGGACCCGCCAGCTTCCGGGCTACGTGAGGTCCTTCCAGTCCGGACGATGCAACCCGCGGCCGAATATCAGGATCTACCGGGAAGCCGGCGCCGTGGTGCAATGGGACGGCGACGGGGGAATGGGGCACCTGGTGTCC
The DNA here is from genome assembly GCA_009835325.1 of Gemmatimonadota bacterium. Classification (NCBI taxonomy): domain Bacteria; kingdom Pseudomonadati; phylum Gemmatimonadota; species Gemmatimonadota bacterium. Next base: position 1,662 of record VXWP01000092.1, read on the forward strand.
GCCAGGGCGATTCGATCGGCGGTGTCCAGGGCGAGGTCCGCGGGGATCTGCCTGGTCACGGCGACCCATTGCGGCCACACGGGTTCTGTCGGCAACTGGACGCGCATCGCGACCGGGGCGGGCATGATCTGCCTGTACTACAGCACACCTATGAGTCCCCTGCCCTTCGACCGACCGCAACCCGTCGCAGAAGCGTTGAACAACCCTCCGGTCAGCTTTGGATTCCCTTCGGCGGAAGGTGAGCCGCCCGTACTGATCGATATGGGCACCCACCTGGAACTGCCCGATGTGATGCAGAAAGTCGCGGAAATCAGTGTGCTCCCCCTGATCAAGGGGCTGGCCTACCAGGTCACCTCCGTCATGATGACCTGGCCCGTGGACGTGCAGTCTCCTGTCGAACGGCGCTTTCCGGGCGCCACCAGCAGCCTGACCGCCGTTGTCCTGGACCCCGCCTTCATCGGAGACCCGTCCGACTACACGCGGACGGTCGCGGACCTCAGGCAAAAAGTGCACGCCATGGAACCCCTGCCAGGGCTTGATCGCGCACTTCTACCGGGGGAAACCGAAGCCGAACGGGAGGCCGATTTCGGCGTACGCGGCATACCCCTGGACGACGCCCATATCCAGTCACTGCGGGAACTGGGCGATGACCTGGGCGTGCCATGCTACTGGGAATCGGACAGATGAGACCACCGGAATACGGACCGTCGGGGCCGAAGCCACCAAAGACAGGACCGTTGAGCGCACCGGGCAGTGAAGAGGCCGGGCATGCGGACCGGGAAGTACTCCTGCATGCGCTGGATCACTACCAATCGTGTTATCCTGCGGAAGAGGACACGGTCATCCGGATACGGGAACTGGTCGCCGGACGCCCCGACTGCTTCGAAAGGACATGCATGCCGGCCCACATCACCGGTTCGGCCTGGATCGTCTCGCCCGACCGGTCCAATTACCTGTTGACCCGCCACCGGATCTTCGACCGCTGGCTGCAGTTGGGAGGTCATGCGGACGGCTGTCCCCGCCCCCACTTAGTCGCCCTCCGGGAAGCCCGGGAGGAATCGGGGCTCGAGGGATTCGGACTGTACCGGGATCCTGAAGGCTACGTTCCCCTGGACGTGGACATTCACGTAATCGCCGCCCGGTCCGGCATTCCTGCCCACGAACACTACGATCTGCGTTACCTGCTGGCCGCCGCCGCGGAGCAACCGCTTGAAATCAGCGATGAATCCCACGATCTCAGGTGGTTTGCCAGGGAAGAACTGCTCGGGATCGTCCACGAAGAAAGCGTACTTCGCATGCTCCGCAAAGGCGACGCCTTCCTGAAGCGGGGTGGCGGTGAATTCGTTTACGGACTCTCCTGACGATTCGCTTGCAAGGCGCCCGCGCTGGACGTATATTTTCCCCGCGCTTTCAGACGATAATTCCCGGACATACCGCCTATGCCTGAGAAGTTCAGGCCGGCTTAGCATCGAAAGAGGTGCCGCACCATGCCCCCACCCGTAGCCCTGCAGTTGTACACGCTCAGAGAAATGGCCGACAAGAACTTCGAACACGTAGTGAACCTGACTGCGGAGATCGGGTACGCGGGCGTCGAACCCGCCGGATTTCCAGGTACGACGCCCGAAGCGGCCGGCAGACTCTTCGAATCGCTGAATCTTAAGGTTCCCAGCGCCCATCTTCCCCTGCCCGTGGGCGAGAACAGGTCCTACGTCGTCGAGACGGCCGGCGCAATCGGGACGAAGCGCGTCGTATCCGGACTGGGCCGGGACGACCACAGTACCGTGGACAACATCAGGTGGTCGGCGGACCGCTTCAACGAGGCCGCGGAGGCCGTGGCGCCCCATGGCATGACCTTCGGAATTCACAATCACTGGTGGGAGTACCAGGAGGTGGAGGGACGGATTGCGACGGATATCCTCCTCGAGCATCTCGCGCCCGAGGTCTTTTTCCAGGTGGACGTGTACTGGGTGCAGGTCGGCGGTCCGGACCCGGCCGGCGTGCTCGAACGGCTCGGTGACCGTGCGCCGCTGCTGCATCTCAAGGACGGGCCCTGCCTTCGGAATACGGACATGACCGCCCTGGGCGAAGGCAAGGTGGACCTTCCCGGCGTGATCGCAGCCGGAGGCAACCACACCGAATGGCATATCGTCGAACTGGACAGTTGCGCGACGGACATGGTCGAAGCGGTGAAGAAGAGCTACAAGTACCTGGTGGACAACGGACTTTCCCGGGGGAACGCGTAGCTGAACCCTGCAGGAAGCGGGTCGAACCCACAAACGTTAGAGCGGGATTGGAAGCCGGGATATGACCAGGGAGAGGGGCGAGGAAAAACGCGAGCAGCTGACCCGGAACGGGTACTGCCACGTCGAAGGCGTGTTGTCTGCCGAGTTCCTGGGCGAACTACGCCAGGAATCGGACCGGCTGCTGGACGCCGCGGAATACCAGCCTGAATGGCGATACCAGGGATCGGATATCCACGTGGATACCAAGGAGAACGCCGTGATGCGCCGGCTGCTGGACTGGCCCGCGACGGGGGCGTGGATGCGCGCCATGAAACTGGACGATTTCACGCCCAACGGGACCATCCACGTGTTGAGCAAGCCGCCCGGCGGGCCGCCATTGTACTGGCACCAGGACTGGGATACCTGGAACGACCCCTTGAGCCTGGCACCCTGGCCTCAACAGCTTTTTCTATCCTATTACCTAGTGGACACGGACCGCGTAAACGGATGCTTTCGCGTGATTCCGGGCACGCACCTGAAGCGCATACCTCTGCACGGAGAGGTGGAAGCGCCGCACCAGCAGACGGCCTGGTACGCAGATGAGCAGGATCCTCACCTGTTCGGCGACCACGCCGGCGCCGTCGACGTTCCCGTCCGCGCCGGCGACCTCGTGATCGGCGAGGCGCGGTTGCTGCACTCGGCCCGGGGAAACAACAGCACGAGGCGAAGGACTTTGCTCCTGGCATGGCACATGCGCCCGGCCACCGTGCCGGACTACTGGACGGACGAGGTACCCGGACCTATCCTGGCCCGAACCGCGGACGCGGAGTACGCCAACACGCGCATACCGGGCGCATACCTGGAGTAGACTATGACCGAATTCGAAAACGCCGTTTACGAACTCGATCTGTATGGTTTCACGGTCGTAGAACACGTCCTGTGCGGCGACGAGGTCGAATCGATGCGCCGGGTGCTGGTCCGCCTGGACGAAGAGGCCGGCGTGGAGCGGGAAGGCGAAGGTTCCTGCCGGCACGTTGCCAACCTGCCTACCCTGGACCCGATCTTCTTCCCGGTCATCGACCATCCCCGCATCCTGCCCATCCTCGAGCACTACCTCGAGTCGTCGCTGATCCTGGGAAGCCTGAACAGCCGCATCGTGCGTCCGGGGGACGGCGACCAGGGCTTTCACAGCGACATCCCGGCGGAAATGCTCAACATGGCCTCGCCTGTCATGATGAACACCGTGTGGATGCTGGACGGTTTCTCGCCGGAAAACGGCGGAACCCGGGTCGTGCCCGGCACCCACCGCAGCGGGTTACCTCATCCTGCCAGCGATGCCGACGTGAAGTACTACGTGCAGCCTACGGCTCCGGCGGGCAGCGTGCTGGTCTTCAACGGCCAGTGCTGGCACGCGGGCGGGGCCAACCGCGGCAGCGCGAACCGGCACGCCCTCTTCGCCCACTACCGGAAACGCATGCTCATGTTCCAGTATGATCCCCACGAAGGGTTTCCGGCTGAATGGTACGGCCTGCTCTCGGACCGGCAGAAGGAGATCCTGCGCATGAAGCACGGCGTGGACGCGCCTCGGGCGGCCGATGTCCAGGTCTTCAGGTAGACCGCATCCGCCCGGTCTCAGCCGGACAGGACTTCCGGATTGACGATGTGGTCCGGACGGCGCCCGTTCCAGACCTGGAGGGCCATGGTAAGCGCCATGCGCCACATGCGTTCCCGGCTCGCGACCGTTACGCCGGCGATGTGCGGAGTGACGACGACGGCGGCGCGGTGAAGCAGCGGGTTCTCAGGGGACGGGGGTTCGGGATCGAATACATCCAGGCCAGCCCCGGCGAGATGGCCCCGGTCGAGCGCGGCACAGAGCGCTGCTTCGTCCACCAGTCCGCCCCGCGAAACGTTGACGAAGAACGCGCCCGGCTTCATCTGCGCGAAGCGTTTGCCGTCCATCAGCCGGCGGGTTTCCTCGGTGAGCGGCGCATGCAGGGAGACGACGTCCGACCGGACCAGCACGTCCTCGATCCGTTCCGCCCGTTCGATGCCCATCGCCGATGCCCGCTCCGCCTCGATATAGGGATCGTAGGCCATCACCCGCATGCCCAGGGCGGTGGCCAGTTCCGCGACCCGGCCGCCGATGCGTCCCAACCCGATCAGACCCAGCGTCCGTCCGAAGACCTCCATGCCCTGGTAGCCCGACAGGTAGTCTTTCCCGGGACTTTCCGCGAATTCGCCGGAAACCCGCTTGATATGCTTGACCGCGGACAGGATCAGGGCAATGGCCGTTTCCGCGGTGGATATGGTGGGGCCTTCCGGTGTATTGCAGACGGCAATGCCCCGTTCCGTGGCATCCTGAACGACGATGTTGTCGATGCCGATACCCGTCCTGCAGATGACCTTCACGTCCGGATACCGGTCCAGAAAACCCCCGTCGTAGTTCCGTCGGGCGCCGGCGACGATCGCGTGGGCGCCGGGCAGGTCCCGGAGCGGATCATCGGGCGACGATTCCGCCGAACCGTGGACGAGCAGCCGCTGGTCGAACTCCGCGCGGATCTCGGGGGGAAGGATTCGATCCGACCAGAGCCTGAGCATGGAACCCTCCTGCGCAATACGGGCCGGGCGTGCCCCGCTGCAACGACAAATGAGTTGCCCGGAAGCAAATAAAACCTTACATTATGGATATCTTTTCAGCACACAGCCACGCATGGCCGTGGGATATCATAGAACGTTATTCCATGATCCGCAAGTCAATCGATATCCTTAAATCGGCTTGCGACGCGACGGCCGGCTTCCCGCGATGAATGGGAATCCGGAACGACACCGAACCGGAGAACCCGAAGTGATTGGATACTACAGCCGTATAGCCTGTCTGGTCTGCCTGCTCATCGCCTGGTCCGCCTGGACCACTCACGGGCAGGAACAGGAACCCGCCGTGACTGAGGCGGATCCCAACACCGCGGCGGAAGCGGATTCCACCGGCGCCGGAGGCGACCCCCTTCTCGTACCGGCGAACAGCACCGGCGAAGTCGACTTTTCCGTGGACGTGAGCGGTTTCAGGGGGGAGGAAGGACAGACCTACCTGGAGTTCTATTTCCTGTGCCGCCCGAGCGGTTTTACCCTTGAAGAAAAAGATGACGGTGTCTACGTCGCCACCTTCGAGATCGATCTGTCCATCATCGACGAGCAGGACAACGCCGTCTTCCAGTCGGTTCAGCAGAGGGAATACCAGACGGACCGGCCCGTCACCATCACCCGAAGGGGCGAGGAAAGAGTGGTACTGGAACAGATCGCCGCGGGCGTCGCCCCGGGCACCTACCGGGCGAAGGCCATCGTGACAGACCTTAATTCCAGGCGTTCCGGCGAAGCCGAGAAACCCTTTGTCGCCCAGCCGCTTGACGCAGCTGAACTCTCTGTAAGCGACCTGCAGTTCTCCACGCTCATTCAGCAGGCGCAGGAGCAGAACCGGTTCACGAAAAACGGCCTGCTGGTGCTGCCCAACCCCTTGCGGATATTCGAAAAATGGATTGAAATGCCTGAAGACGGCAGCTATAAGCCGCGAAACCTGTTTCTGTATTTCGAGATGTACAACCTGACTCCGGATTCGGCGACAAACGAGGCTACCTACGACATTTACCCGTCGGTAACCAGTCATGCCAACGAGATGACGTTTCCACTTCCTCCCAAACAGAACCGGAAGGTATCGGGATCCGACGGCCTGGACGTGATTGCCCTGGACTACATGACCTTCCCGGAAGGCATCTATACCCTGGAAATCAAGGTCAGGGACGCGCAGGCCGGAACTGAAGCGACCAGTTCGTCAGTCTTCGAGATCGTCCAGCCCCCGGCGCCGCCCCCGCCCGCCACGGTCCTGACCGAGGATCAGGCAAAACGGGGACGGAGACAGCTGGCCATCATCGCTTCCAAGCGGGAACGCGAACTCTACGACAATCTCGACCTCGAAGGCAAGACCGAATTCCTGATCGCTTTCTGGCGCATGCGCGACCCGACGCCCGAGACTCCGGAGAACGAATCCATGATGGTGTTCAACGAGCGGTTCTCCTATGCGGACTATCAGCTGGGCGGGGCGGAAAGCGACCGCGGCTCGGTTTTCATCCGGTACGGACAGCCGGAGGAAATCGAGCGGCACGATTCCGACAACATCATGAAATCCTACCAGATCTGGTACTACACGGAAGGCGTCCAGGGCGATCCTTCACGGACCACGGAAGGAGGACGTCATTTCTTCGTTTTCGGTGATCGTCGGAACATCGGTAGGTACGAACTGGTGCATTCCTCGGCGCGGGGAGAACTTTACAACCCGTACTGGCGGCAAGACCTGCTACTTATTGACGAGAGCCAGCTCCTGGAACACAGGGGATACGACACGCCGACGCAATCCAGACCCCTCAGCGCGCCCGAGACCGACCCGGGCAAGCCCTGAGTGCCTGGCACTGGCAAGCCCTGCCGCCGCTCATTACCCTTATCTGCAGACAAATGCATCCAGCGTCTTGCCGAGACGACCGGCAACGGACGGCATCATGCGGACCGTGAGGCGAACGCCCTCCGGTTCGTCTTCCCGGTGCAGGACTTCCCCCGACTCATAGGCCACGGAAACGGCGTGCCCGTTCTCGTAGGGGATCAGCAGTTCCACTTCCACGCGATGGCGGTCGACCCTGATTGAAATCGCCTGGCGCAGGCGTTCCACGTCACCGGGATCCAGTGCGGATATCGTGATGGCGTCGGGATAGGAAAGCTCCAGGAATTCCAGGGCGTCCGGATTCTCCAGCTGGTCCGCCTTGTTGAAGACCAGCAGCAGCGGCAGATCGGAAGCCCCCAGTTCCGCCAGCACCTGGTTCACCGTCACGATGTGTTCCGCGTGGTTGGGATGGCTGCCGTCGACCACGTGTACCAGGAGGTCCGCGTCGTAGACCTCGGTCAGCGTGCTTTTGAAGGATGCGATCAGATGGTGGGGCAGTTTTCGAATGAAGCCCACGGTATCCGATAGCAGAACGGGTTGACCCGGGGTCACGTTGATCACGCGCGTGGTCGCGTCGAGGGTGGCGAACAGCCTGTCCTCGATCAGCGTGCCGGCCTCGGTGAATCCATTGAAAATCGTGGACTTGCCGGCATTGGTATACCCGATCAGCGCGATACAGAACATGTCGCTTCGCCGTTGTCGCTGTCGGTGATAAGAAGCGGCCACCTGTTCGAGATTCCTGCGCAGATGGGTAATGCGTCCGCGGATCAGCCGCCGGTCGATCTCCAGTTGCGTCTCGCCGGGCCCCCGGACCCCGATAGCGCCGCCCGAACCGGCCGCCACGCCGCCCTCCTGCCGGGACAGGTGGTCCCACTGCCTCGTCAGCCGCGGCATCATATACTGCAACTGGGCGAGTTCAACCTGCAGCTTGGCCTGCTTCGACTTCGCCCGCGAGGCGAATATATCGAGGATCAGTCCGCTACGGTCCAGAATGCGCCGTTCGATAACGCGGTCCAGGTTCCTGACCTGCGCGGGGGTGAGGTCGTCGTCGAAAATCACGAGGTCGATTTCTTCCGCCTCGCACAACTCGGCGATGGAACGGGCCTTTCCGGTTCCGATATAGTACGCCGGATGCATGGCGCTGCGGACCTGGATCATCCGATCGACGATCTTCGCGCCGGCGGTGTCGGCCAGCAGGGCGAGTTCGTCGAGCGATTCCTCCATCTCTCCGACCCGTCCGTTCGAAGGCACCATGCCGACTAACAAGGCGCGTTCACGAGTGTTTCGGGGTATTTCGTGCATTTCATGCATAAGATAGCTACGCTTTTCTCCGGTCCATGCTCCCGCCGGTCCGCCCGGTCCGCCCGGTCCGCCCGGTTCGCCCGGTCCGCCCGGTTCGCGATCCCGACAGCCAGTATTCTGTCAATATGAGCGCCATCGCGAGGACGATCAAAGACTTCCAGATCTCATACCCGCCCGGGGCGCCGAATGTCCCGCCGCGGGGGACGCCCGGGGCGTTCGCCGGGTCCATGAGCATGACTTCCTCCCCGGCGCCGAACAACCCGGCCGCCTCTTCCGGCGTTAACCGGGCCAGGTCCGATTCCCGCGTGTCCGGATTTACCGCGAAGGCCTGTACGATGGCGTCACCGTCCCATAAAGCATACACGCCGGGCTGTCTCGTGTCCGGAACTTCCACTGTAATCCCGTAGCGTCCGGTCCGGGCATTGACCGTCTCGGTACGTCCCGAGGGGTACTCAAGGTAGAGGCCGGCGTCTGGCCGTAAATCAGTCACAGGCCGTACGATGGGTTCTCCCGCCAGGTGCCCCCCTTCTGCAACCGTCACCGACGGATGCAGATATCGTACGCTCCGATGCATGAACGGTACGAACGCGCTGCGCAACGCCAGGTCGCTCCAGCCGGTGTTCAAGTCAGAAGCGACCAACAGCGCGCGGCCGCTGCCGGACCGACCTTCGAGGACCGCCGGCGTTCCGTCCATGAATCGCGCGATGACCCGTGCACCGAGGCCCGCATCGACGCCATAGGACGCGTAGAACCTGGCCTCGCCGGCCGACAGGGATTCGGCGTAACGGCCGTCGAATCGAAACACGGGATGCTCGAAGTCGACCTGGTCCATCCGATGGAAGGAGCTCTTGCTGCCGGGCGATCCCCTTCGTGACGTGATCGAGCAGTCGAAGACGCCGGTGAAGAATCCGTTTTCGTAAACCGCCGGATCCAGTCCCTCTCCGAGGAAGACCAGTACGCCGCCCCCGGAAGAAACGTAACGCTCCAGGCTGGAAAGCCGCGCCGCCGTCAGTTCCGCGGCGCCGTCCACGATCAGCACGCCCGCTTCGTACAGATCGCTGTTCAACACGTCGGCGGATGCAGTCTGCACGTCCACCGGCGTGACCAATCCGCCCGTCGGTTTCAATACCTGCTCGATGAAGTAAGAGGATTCACTCTGTCCAACCGCGGTAACGCCAAAGGCGTCCGGGACCTCGAGGGTAAAATACCGCCGGTTGTCGGCCGCGACATCATCCTCGTCCAGTTCCACGTAACCGGAATACCTGCCCGGCGTGTCGATGACGACGTGGAACTGCACGGTACCCGCCGCGCCCGTTTCGGCCGTCACCTGGCGGCTGTCGCGGTCCAGGCCGTTAATGACGAGCCGGACTTCCCGGGTCCGTTTTGTCTCCCCGGCCTGCCCGGTCTCCCCGGCCTGCCCGGTCTCCCCGGGACGGTTTGTGCCCGCTGAAAGGCCGTCTCGGTAGGTGAAGGTCGCGACAAACCGCTCCGGTTGATTGCGGATCAGCAGGCCCTCGCTGACGGAGACCTCGTCGATGCTGGCGTTGACGACGCTCCCCGCCTCGAAGGGGTAGAGGTAGATCGGCGCATGGGATTCCGAAGGCACCTCCGATCCGGGCTCGGACAGACGCTCCCAGTCGTTTCGCTGTAAATCCGACAGGAGGTAGATGCTTTTGTGCGCCGATACGTTGCCAGCCAGTTTCCGGCGTGCGAGACGCAAGGCGCCGGCGATGTCTCCCGAACTCTCGGATACTTCAGCTTCAGACAGGCGCGCCAAAAGCGCTGCTGTCCGAACCGTGGGAACGGGCGGGACAGCCTCGGCCGGCGCGGCGGTCAGTATGATCAGGCCCTCATCGCCCGGCTGCATCGCATCCACAATGCGTCCGGCCTCGGTCCTGGCGGCGTTGAACGGCGTGTCCCCGTAGCGTCCGGCGCCCATGCTGTATGAATTGTCCAGTACGATGGCGAAGACCGACCGCTGTTCGACGCTGCTGCCCAGCAAGGCGCCCGCCAGGCCTTCGATGACCGGCCTTGCGAAAGCCATCACCAGGAGCAGGACAATGAGCACTCGCAGAAGAAGCAACAGAAGTTCCCGGAGCCTCAGGGCCCGGGACCGTTGCATATGGTGATCCCTGATAAAAATGACGGAGCTGAAATCGACGGTGGAGACTCGTTGGCGGTGAAACAGGTGTATGACGATCGGTACGGCGACCGCAACGAGCCCAAACAGCATCAACGCGTTCAGAAAGGTCATTCTGCTTCCTCCACGACGATCTGGTAATATACCTTCGACGCCAGTGCCCGTAAAGCGATATCATCGGGCGATCGGCGTCCTCCCGCCGGGGAAACGCCGGCGCCGTATGGAGGTGCCGAGGGGCGATAAGCCCAGGCGTAGCGGCCCCTTGGGCGGGCAGGCATTCCGGGGTGCCGAACGGGGTGCCGCGGGGCGATTTTCCTTGACATGACGGCCGGTTACGGGTATCGTAATCTCCAATATCCGGTCCAACCCGCTGGTAACCCCCCGAAGGAGCGTTTATGGAGGCATGGCTGGCCCTGGAAGACGGCACAGTCTACGAAGGCGAATCCTTTGGCGCTACCGGGAAAAAGGTGGGAGAAGTCGTTTTCAACACCAGCATGATCGGATACCAGGAGGTATTGACCGACCCGTCGTACAAAGGTCAGATCGTCACCATGACCTACCCGTTGATTGGGAATTACGGCGTGAATCCCGGCGACCTGGAATCGCTCCACCCCCACGTGGAAGGATTCGTGGTTCGGGAGTACCAGCGGAACCCGAGCAATTGGCGCTCGACCGGCAGTCTCGACCGCTTCCTGGACGACCATGGCGTCGTTGGCATTTCCGGAATCGATACCCGGGCACTTACCCGCAGGCTCCGCGTTGACGGGGTCATGCGCGGCGTGATAAGTTCCGGCGCGGCGGACCCTGAGACGCTCGTTCAACAGGCCAGGGCCGTGCCCAGAATGGTTGGCCAGGACCTGGTCCGCGAAGTGACCACGGACCGGCCGTACCGGTGGGAGGGAGATCGTCGTATCTACGTGGACCCTCCCGACGACGATCCGGAGGGGATCTGGAACGGCTTCGACGAACCCGGAACCCATCGGGTCGTCGTCATGGATTACGGCGTAAAGCACAATATACTGAGGAACCTGGCGCGTCGGGGCTGCCAGGTGCTCGTCCTGCCGGCGGACTACACGGCCGAGCAGGTGCTGCGGCTGAACCCCGACGGCATCATGTTGTCCAACGGTCCCGGCGATCCGGGCGCCGTACAATACGCCATTGAAGAGTTGAAAGTCCTGATCGAGCGGAAGCCCATATTCGGCATCTGCATCGGTCACCAGTTACTGGGCATGGCGCTGGGCGGAGAACGGTTCAAGCTGAAGTTCGGCCACCGGGGCGCCAATCAGCCCGTGCGGCAGAACGAATCGGGTCGGGTGGAAATCACCGCCCAGAACCACGGCTTCGCCATCGACGCCGATACCCTCGACGAATCCGAGGTGGAACTGACCCATATCAATCTGAATGACCGGACGTTAGAGGGGCTCAGGCACCGGCGGTATCCGGTTTTCTCGGTACAGTATCACCCCGAAGCGTCACCGGGACCGCACGACGCCGATTACCTGTTCGACCGATTCATCGCATCCATGCAGTAGACCCGCCGACGGCGCTTTTCCGGACGGTTTCTACAGGAGTAAGCAATGCGTAAAAGTATCAAGCACATCCTCTTTCTCGAACCGAAATCCTCCCACCTTCACGTGTATTCGGACGCCTATATCCCGCGCATCGGGTGCCTGGTGCTCGCGACCATTATGCGGGACCTGGGCTACGGCGTCCGTGTGATGCTGGAAGAGGTGGAAGACATCGACACGAACGAGTTCGGGGAAGCCGATCTGATCTGCATCTCCTCCCTGACGTCCACGGCGCCCGGATCGTACCAGTACGCCGATTTCATCCGGAACGTCTATCCCGAGAAGACGATCGTGATGGGTGGAACGCATCCGACGTTCGTGCCCGACGAAGCCCTGGAGCACTGCGACTTCGTCGTGCGCGGCGAGGGGGAGGATGCCCTGGTCGAACTGGTCCGGTGCCTGGAGTCCGGCGCCGACTACCGCGGCATCGCCAACCTGTCCTGGGTGGAGGACGGAAGGCCGATCCACAACCCGGAGCGGCCCAAGGCGGAGGATCTCGACGTGCTGCCCATACCGGACTTCAGCCTGGTACCGTCCGGCAGGCTGGACATCATGTCGATACAGACGCAGCGGGGTTGTCCCTGGGACTGCAGTTTCTGTACGGTGACCAAGCTGAACGGGCACAAGCTGCGCGGCCATTCCGTCGAGCGCGTGCTCGATATGCTGGAAGCCTATACGAAGATGCCGAATTTTAGCTATCTCTTCTTCGCCGATGACATCTTCAACGTGCCGGTGGACCGCACCATGGCCATCATGCAGGGGATGATCGACCGGAAGCTGATCATCCCGTGGGCGGCGCAGATGCGCCACGAGATCTCGAAGCAGCCGGAACTGATGAAGAAAATGCGCGAGGCGGGATGCGACCGCGTGATGGTCGGTTTCGAATCCATCGACGAGACCGCCCTGGAGCTGTACGGCAAGAAGGAGACGGCCCACGACGTGGAGGTGGCCATCGACGCGATCCATGATCATGGAATCGACCTCCACGCCATGTTCATCGCCGGCGCCGACTCGGATCATCCGGAGACCATCAAGACCCAGTTCGAATTCGCCAAGAAGAAGGATCTGGCGACGTCGCAGTGCATGATCCTGACCTACCTGCCCGGTTCCGAAGACACCATCCGCTACGACCTGCAGGGCGGGGAGTACCTGAGCCGCGACTGGAGCCATTACGACGGCCATCACGCCAACCACCCCGTACCGAACATGACCCGCTACGAGCTGGTCAACACGGTGATGGAAGGGATGAAGGGCATGTACGCGCCGCACCGCATCGCGTCCAAGCTCGCCAGCGCCGCGTTCAACGCGCTCAGGCTCAACAAGCGGGAAGCCGCGCGTCAGCTGCGCAACGGCCTGCTGCGCCTGAACGGATACTCCATCCTTCAGCGGTGGTTCAAGGAGCACACCGAGTACCTGGCCGATCTCCGCGCCGAGAACGTGTCCCTGTCGCCGGACCGCTACAAGCGCGTGGTGCTGGCTGTCTCCAACGTGGACGTGAGCCGGGTGCTTCGCACGTTCCTGGCCGAGATGAACATCCGCGTGGAAGAGTTCAGCGAGGAGAAGATCTCAGCACTTAAGGACTCCGACCTGGTCGTCATGGCCGGCGAGATGGTGGACGACGTGAGAGCCCGGGTCCAGAACCTGCACATCTTCCCCGTGCACGACAAGAACACGCGGATGGACCGGACCCTGACCCAGCTCGGCATTCTCTTCACCGAGAACGTGGACAAGGTACGCGAGGCCATCGCCGCGGTGCACTTCCAGCCCGCCCAGGGCAAGGTGGCGACCGGCGACGCCTGATCGGTCAGACGTAAAGACGCTGACAACGCTGTTGCTGTAAAAAAGGCATCCAGGATGTTCAATCCCGGATGCCTTTTTCTTTTTGGTGGATTATGCCCAGCGTGGCCGCGGGTTATTCCACTTGGAATCTGCTGAGACTAAGAGGACGCAGATCAGCGGGTTTGCGTCAGTGCGGTCGCGGGTTGGATCCCGTCGATGAGCCGAGGTTTGTCCCCAGCGACCTTTCTAAAGTCGCATTCCACCTGGATCCCATGCCAGAATTGATCTGACTGATTGAAAAAGGCTCCAAAGCGAATCGACATGGATGGCGTTATCGACCGCCGACCGTGCACGATCTCATTGATTGCCCGAGGGGAAACCCCGATGGCACGAGCCATGGCATTCTGCGAAATGCCCATTGGCTTGAGATAATCCTCGAGCAGGATCTCGCCGGGTGTGATGGGTTCGTTCATTTCTGTATCCTATAACGTTACAGGGATATTGTCCATGGTAATCTGTAATACTGACTTTCGCTGGGCCGGAATCAGTCCACTTAAACACGATTCGCCACTGTACGTTGATGCGAATGGAATAAAAAACCTGTAAGTCTACCTGCAAGAGGTTTGAGACGGTTACCCGGTGGAGTCGCCAGGTCGCTTATTTCATTGGCCTGGTTCAACTGGATCGGTTTTCGTAGTGCGACTCGGGAAAAAGCAGCGAAACGTCTGAATCATCAATGATGTAGGGTGCCGTACGGCTCATCCCCCACTTTCTCCTGCAACCGCGCCAGCTCTTCCTTCAACTCCGCGACCACCTCCGCGTACTCCGGATCCGCGTACACGCTGTTCAGCTCGCAGGGGTCCTTTTCCAGGTCGAAGAGTTCCCATTCCGGCTGCGACTTCGGGCCGATCGCGCCTTCCTGTCCGAGCGGATCGCCATAATAATAGATCAGCTTGTACCGAAGGGTCCGGACGCCGTAGTGGGCGCAGACGTTGTGGTGTGCGCCGTGCATCCAGTACCGGTAGTACATGGACGTCTGCCAGTCGGCCGGGGTCTCGCCGCGCAGCAGGGGCCGGAACGAACGACCCTGGAATGAGGACGGTATGCCCACGCCGGCGCAGTCCAGAAAGGTCGCCGGGAAGTCGACGTTCAGGATCATGTCGCCGTTCACGCTGCCCGGCGCCACCTCCCTCGGGTAGCGGATCAGGAAGGGCATGCGCAGGGATTCCTCGTACATGAAGCGCTTGTCGTACCAGCCGTGGTCGCCGAGGAAGAACCCCTGGTCCGACGTGTAGATCACGATAGTCTCCTCACCGATGTCCTCCTCGTCGATGAAGTCCAGCATCCTGCCCACGTTGTCGTCGATCGAGGCCACGCACCGCAGGTAGTCCTTGATGTACCGTTGGTACTTCCAGCTTTTTTCCTCTGCGGGAGACAGGCCCTCCGGCACGGGTACCTTCAGGTCCTCGGCGTTGAGATCGCGTTCGACGCGCATCCGTGCGGCCGCGGCGGCCTGGGCACGGTTCGAATAGTCGTCGTCGAAGGTCTCCGGCTCCGGAATGTCCTGCTCTTCATACATCGTGGCGTGCTTGTCATCGGGCTCCCAGGGCCGGTGCGGCGCCTTGTGATGCACCATGAGGCAGAAGGGGCGTTCCCGGTCACGCCCGCGGAGCCATTCCAGCCCATAGTCCGTGATCAGGTCGGTGGTGTACCCGCTTCGCGTCGACCGCTCTCCCATCTCGATCATCTCGGGATCGTGGTACAGGCCCTGGCCGGGGAGAACGTTCCAGTGGTCGAAGCCCGTGGGATCGTGGATGCCGCCGTGCCCCAGGTGCCACTTGCCCACCACCGCCGTCTGGTACCCGTGTTCCTGCAGCACCTTGGGATAGTTCAGCAAACGGCCGTCCAGGTGGGTGTCCAGCGTGGTGACGCCGTTTACGTGGTTGTACGTGCCCGTCAGAATCGCCGCGCGGCTGGGCGTGCAGATGGAGTTGGTGCAGAAGCAGTTGTCGAACCGCATGCCTTCCGATCCGATCCGGTCGATATGGGGGGTTCGGTTGATGCGGCTTCCATAGGCGCTGATGGCGTGAGACGCGTGGTCGTCGGACATGATGAACAGGATGTTCGGAAGTGACTGGGACATGGGACCTTTCCGTTATTTGCGAGATGGCACGAAAACGTTAAGGAGTCGTTAAGGAGATGTTAAGCAGTCGCCTATGGAGACATAGACTAAACCTTAAAACTCAGGAAGCCAGGACAGTCTTGAGCGTCGAGGCGGCGATGTTTGCGCCGCAGATGACGATGGCCACGGTTCGTCCACGGAATGCGTCTTTTCGTTTCAGCAGGGCCGCCACGGCGACGCCGGCGGCGCCTTCGACGATCTTGTGATGAGCATGGACCATGAACCGGATGGCCTCGCCGATTTCATGCTCCGACACCAGGATGTAGTCGTCTACCAGTTCGCGGCAGACCGGGAAGGTGATCGATCCCGGCTCCACGTCGCCCGCCGAACCGTCGGAAAGCGTTTCGCCGTGCTCGGTGCTCACGATGCGGCCCGCGCGAACGCAGTAATACATGGCCGCCGACCGATCGGGCTGGCAGCCGATGATCCGCGTACCCGGGCTGTGCGCCTTCAGATAAACGGCGATCCCTCCGATCAGCCCGCCGCCGCCGACAGTAACGAACACATCGTCGATGGTGGACAGTTGCTGCGACAGTTCAATGCCGATGGTACCCTGGCCGCCGATGATCTGCGGATCGTTGTAGGGCGAGATCCAGGTCCTTCCCAGCGCGGCGGCCTGCTGCTTTGCATGCAACTCCGTTTCGAGCGGATTGCCGTCGTGGAAGACCAGGTCCACGGGATACTGTTTGATCGCCTCAATCTTGGAAGGATCGACGCCGTTTGGCAGGTAGATGGTCCCCGGACAGCCGGTGATCATGCAGGCCCGGGCGACGCCCTGCGCATGGTTGCCCGTCGAGGACGTCACCACGCCCCGGGACCTCTCCTCGCCGGCCAGCGACAGCACCTTGTTCATGGCCCCGCGCGCCTTGAAGGAGTTGGTGTGCTGCTCGCTTTCCATCTTCAAGTAGGCATCCGCCCCGGTTTTAGCCGACAGCGGCATGGAATGGATCAGGGGCGTTTGCAGGACATGGGACCTGATGCGTTCTTCCGCGCTAAGTATTTCGGAGAGTAAGGGATGCATGGATGGGAGCTGCCAGTCAACCCGGCTGCGCGACTTCGACCTCGACGTGGCGAATCAGTCCTTCCCCCGTGAATGTGATCGTTTCGAGTCCCCGGCGCTCCACGGGCTGTCCGGTTTCTGCATGGCTGGCCCGCATCGTGAATTCGAAGGAGGCCGTATCGTCGGATTCTGCGCGATAGTCGTCCACCGTCCAGTGCACATCGGGGAAGGTGGTAAAGAAGCCGGTCATCATGTCCCGGATCTGGTCCAGACCCTCGAACAGACCGAACTGCGACGACCGGTAGGTGGCTTCGAGGTCGAACAGGGGAAACACATCGTCCAGCACGTGACGATTCGATCGTTCGACATACCGCTTTGCCAGGTCCACCGCTTTTTGACGAGCCATGCCATGCTCCCCGAGGTGAAGCGTAAACTGTTCGCAGGTGGCTGCCCGGAAAATGTGCCTTTCATTTGTATGTCGTGTCAAGTTGGAAAACCGCACGATAGGCGGCCACGAAGGACGGCCTGGGGGATGGCCTCGGAGGATGATCGGGCGGACACGCGCCGAAGGGTTGACGCGCTGCGTATAATCTAGGAACATCCAACGTGGCTCTTTACCCATCGGTGACCCGGTGACGGATCCAACCATGCACACAGACGACATGCTCAACGAGGTGGAAACGCCCGCCGTATTGCTCGATGAGACCAGGATGATGGGCAATCTGCGCGCCATGCAGGACCTGGCGGACCGGCACGGCGTCGCGCTGCGTCCCCACATCAAGACCCACAAGTCCCTGGAAATCGGCCGGAGACAGATCGGCCTGGGTGCATCGGGCGTCACCGTCGCCACGGTGGACGAGGCGCAGGTCTTCATCGAGGGCGGGTTCGAGTCCATCACCGTCGCCCGGCCGGTGGTATCGCCATCGAAGTGGGACCGGCTGCTGTCCGCTGCGCGGGATCAGGGCGCTGATGTGCGGGTGGTGACCGACTCGAAGGAGGGCATCCAGGTGGCGGGCGAGCTGGCAGCGGCCCACGACCGGACCGTCGGACTGTTTCTTAAAATCGACGTGGGGCTGCACCGGTGCGGACTGCTGCCTGACGACCCGCATATCGGGGAACTGGCCGGGATGATCCTCGATCATGCCAATCTGGAATTCCGAGGCATCCTGTCCCACGCCGGTCACGTGTACGGTTCGAAATCCCAAGCAGAGGCCGCCGGAATCGCGGAAGTGGAGCGCCGCACCATGGTCGCCGTGCGCGATGCCTTGCAGTCGGACGGCCTTCCGGTCCGAGAGGTCTCCGTGGGCGCCACGCCGGCCGTCCTCGCTACGGAGCGTTTCGACGGGATTACGGAAATCAGGCCCGGGAACTATGTTTTTCTCGACCTGCTCCCCGTCCGCGTGGGCGTGGCCCGGGTAGTCGACGTCGCCCTGACCGTGCTGGCCACCGTGATCAGCAGGAACGATCGATACTTCGTAACGGATGCCGGGTCGAAGACGCTGACTTCGGATACGGGCGTCCACGGCATGACGGGCAACCAGGGTTTCGGCCTGACCTATCCAGCATCGGGATTCCTCGAACCCGATTGTGAAATGATCGTCGAAAAGGTCTCGGAAGAGCATGGCATGGTCGGCCGAAACGGGCTCGATCTGGCCATCGGGTCGAAGATCCGCGTGGTGCCGGTACACAGCTGTCCCGTGGCGAACCTGGCCCGGTCGTATACCGTCCTGACTACGGACGGGATCGAGACCTGGCCGGTGAATGCGGCGGGCGGGTCAAGGTAGCATTCGGCGGCAGCGGCCCAGGACGGATCGTGCTATCGAAATCGGACGGACACGCGACAGCTGTCCGCGCAAGCCCATCAGTCGGCTACCTCCACCGGCAGTCTTCATCTCGGCCAGGAACCGGGACGGATGCTTACGCTGCGTCGTGATGCACAGCCTTTCCTCGGCCCGCGTCAGGGCAACGTAGAATACGCGCCGTTCCTCCTCGATATCCGCTTCTGATCCGGTCATCCGCCGGTGGGGCAGGATGTCCTCCACCACGTGGAAGAGGATGACGCCCTTGTATTCGTCCCCCTTGCTCCGGTGAATCGTGGTAACGGTAATGCGATCGTCCCCGGACGTACCGGAATGAACGCGGTCCATCGGGTCCGCGACGGCTTCGGAGACCATCGCCTCCAGGTACGCATCCACGAATGCTTTCGTGCAGACATATCGGGCGGCAATCTGGCGAATGGAATCGATGGATTCCGCGCTGGATGCGGTCATGCGCTGCCGGCTGTTCTCCTCCTGCCTCATGTAGTATGCGCCAAGGCCCGTTCGCTCCAGTAATTCATCGAGAAACCCAACTGGAGACCCGTCTGGTGAAGCATAGACGCCGCGCAGGAATTCGACACAGTTCCGGTATGTCTCTACATTGGCGACCACCTCATTAGCGACCACGTCACTGGCGACCACCTCAACCCGCGGCCCGTCGGTTCGCCCACTGGACAGACTGTCCATTCGGACGAAGAACCGGCGGCCAAGTGCCGCCGCATCGCGCAACTGTTCATTGGAGAGTCGCCTGGAAGGGAAGGAAAGGCTGAGGGCATAGGACAGAGGATCGGCCCGCTCATCACGGGCGATAACGTCGAAATACGCCCCCAGGGTCCTTCCCGCGTGGGATTGGAACAGTGCGCCGGCGTCCATGGGGTCGAAGGGCAGGTCCGCCTCCTTGAGCGCGGACTGCAGGGGCGCCGCGATCGACTGGACGCGGACCAGGACGGCCATGTCCCCGTATCCGTAACCCCCTTTTCTCCATCGGCGAATAGTGCGTACCACGGCATCGGTTTCCGTTTCCAGTGAAGGACATGCGATGATCCGGATGGTGTCCCTGCCCGGTCCGGCCTGGACCTGTACGGGACGGATAGGCTTGTCGAAGCGGTTGACGTTGTGGGAAATGACGCTGGCGGAACGGGTTACGATGTCCGGCCTGCACCGGTAATTCGCGCCCAGAGTGTGGATCGCCGCGCCCGGATACCACCGCTGAAACGAGCGGATGTTCTCGGGGTCCGCCCCGGTGAAGGTGTTGATCATCTGGTCGTCATCGCCCACCGCAAACAGGTTGTTCAGGGGCAGGGAGAGCAGCCGGAGCATCAGGAACTGTACGGGGGTAAGGTCCTGGACCTCGTCCACGAGGACCGAATCGAAGCGGTGCTGGTAGACCGAACGGGCAGTGGGATGCTCCATGAGGATTTCCACGGCCCGGAACAACTGCTCGTCGAAGGTCATCAGGGCTTTCGCGTTCATCCGGCGATCCACTTCCTCGCGGATTCTGTGCGCCTGGCGGCCGTCGAATCCTTCGATCTCGGCACAGGTTTCGTCTCCACCGGCGGACGCCAGCGTTCTCCTGTGCTGTGAAGCCGCTTCCTCGTACGCGACGACGAGATGCTCGGGGAAGGGATAGGGCGCAGCTGATGCGTGCTGCTCGAAATCCGCCTTCAGCACCTCTCTGAAAAGATCGGTCAACCCGCCCGGCAGCGTCTGATCGGTAACGACGCCGTAGCCCGCGTAGGGGCTGTCCGGCGCCTGCCTGCAGATCTCGTATCCCAGGCTGTGCAACGTTCGGATATGGACGCCTGGCAGTCCGGCATCGCCGTGTATACGCTCGGACATGACCTCGCTCGCCGCCTTGTTGAAGACCACGCACAATATCCGGTCGGGTTTTATTCCGCCCCGAACGGCTTCCACGACCCGGCGTGTCAACACCCGCGTCTTGCCGGAACCCGCCGGGGCGAGGGTGAGCACCACGCCGGCGCGGGGGTTCAGGCAACTGGCCTGCTCCCCCGCAAGACCAGGATTCGGGTCAGGCATCCGGATCTGTGGCTTGTTTCCGCAGCCGGATCCACCTCCCCGTCTCGTCAGCGTCGAACGAACCTTCTCGACACACGCATCGAGATCGTGCACGACTTCACTCCCGCCGAACCGGATGACCTCTCGTATGCCGTGTATTTCGGTCAGCACCGTGTCCGACCGAAGCCAGTCGTCTCGGACAAACCCCCTTCCGTCGATCTCCACCACAATTGCGCCATTATGTGGTTCGCCATCGTGCGGTTCGCCATCGTGCAGGTCGCCATCCTGCGGGTCGCCAACCAGCGCGTCGACGCAGGCCGGTCCCAGCCGAACGTGAATCCGGTGAGGCAGGCCGGCCCGGGTAAGTCCTTCGCGCATCATGACTTCCACTGGGGTCATCCAGGGCTTCCTCGACGCATAAAGCGCCTCGACATTCGGAAACACAACGCATGTGAATGCCAGGAGAGACCGAAGCTGTTCTTTCAAGAGCGGCAACATCGCTGCTTCGATCTCTTCTTTGTCCGGTATGCGGACCGCCCCGGTATCCAGGTCTTCCTCGTTCCATGAGGCGAGCAGGTACAAGGGGATGTGCAGTCTGTACGCCGGAAGCACGATGCGGTTCACAAGGCTGTTCAGGTCGGGCGTGCACCGTGACGTCAATTTCAGCACAAGGCGGTTCGGATCGCCCGGTATCTCTCGTTCTTCATCCGGATCGACCAGGAAGGCCGTACCCGGACGGGACTCGACTTCAGGCAGCGAAAACGTGTCGGGACACCGGAAAACGGCAAGGCCACGGCCCTTTCGTTCCCAACGGGACACCTCGTCCGGCGAGAACGGGGCCGGACAAATCGCCGAATGTGTTTCAACCATGGGATGGTTTTCTCCCGCCGATGGTGCGTCATCGTAATCAAAGTCGCAGGCGACCCGCGATCCTGAATCATATCAGTCGAAGCGAAGAACCAGCTCTCGAATCCATGGATCCGTACCGTACGGACATTTCATTGATCGAGTTAATCCTGTCGTGTATTTTCGGTTTGAGGAGGCCAGTGCGATGGGTGCTGTTGAAGAGACTATCTGGGGTGCTTACCGGTCCCGGCCCGTTTATCTCTACACGTTGAACGGGGCGAGCGGCGCGGCCGCGCACGTAACCAATTTCGGCGCGATTCTGCAGTCGCTGGAGATTCCGGACGCGGCAGGGCGTCTCGTGGACGTGGTACTCGGTTTCGATACGCTTGACGAATACCTGGGCGGTCATCCGTTCTTCGGCGCCACGGTCGGTCGCTATGCCAACCGGATCGCAGGCGGGAGGTTTACGCTGGAAGGACGGGACTACCACCTGGCGATCAACGACGGGGCGGGCCCCAATCACATCCACGGCGGACCGGGCGGATTCGACAAGCAGGTCTGGGAACCGCTGGACTTTGGCCAGCGGGAAGAAGGTCCCTTCGTCGCGATGACCTATACGAGCGTGGACGGGGAGGAAGGATATCCCGGCACGGTGGTTACGACGGTTACCTACACCCTTGCCGGAGACGACGAACTACGGATTTCGATGGAGGCGCGGACCGATCGGTCTACGGTGGTGAACCTGACCAATCATTCCTACTGGAACCTGAACGGGCACCAGGCCGGTCCGGTGCTGGACCACGAGGTGACCCTGTTCGCCGACGCCTTCACACCCGTCGACGGCCATCTCATTCCCACGGGCGAGATCAGGCCGGTTGCCGGGACGCCCTTCGACTTCACGGAACCGAAGCCCATCGCTGCGGAGATGGACGCGATTTCCCAACCTGGTCCGCGGGAGCCCGACGTAACGGGAGGTCCCGGGGGTTACGACCACAACTTCGTCCTGCGTGACGCGGGCGGGCGGGTGAGGCCGGCCGCTCAGGTAGCTTCCCGCCGTTCGGGCCTGGCCATGGCGGTCCGGACCGATCAACCGGGCGTACAGTTCTACACGGGAAACAACCTGACCGATGCGCTCACCGGCAAGCAGGGCGCCGTGTATGGCAGGCACCACGGCTTCTGCCTGGAGACGCAGGCTTTTCCGGATGCGGTCAATCGGCGGGGATCGCCGGGATGGCCTTCTGTCATCCTGCAACCGGATGAAGTGTACCGCCACGAGGTGTGTTACGCCTTTACGTCCACGCTCACCGGGTAAAGACCGTCTGGCGCAGGTGGTCGGCCTCGTCGGATACGAGGAAGGCCAGGATCCTGCCCACGCCCTCGGCGTCGCCCAGGTATGTTTCCGCCTGCTTGAGCGCTTCTTCCACCGACCCGCCCTGGGATTCGGCCGCCTGGGCGATGTTCCTGAGCTTCATAGGCGTTGCGATGCCTCCCGGACAGACCGCGTGAACGCGTATGCCGAAGGGCGAAAGCTGGCTCTCGAGGACGACCGCCTGCCCGTGCACGGCCCCCTTGCTGGTCCCGTAGGCCACCGATGAACTGCCTCCCCGGACGCCGGCGCCGGAGGACAACAGGACGATGACGCCCTTTTGCTGTTCCTTCATCACGGCCGCGGCGTACTTGCAGGTAAGAAAGGACCCCTTCAGATTTACGTCCATTACGCGCTGCCACACTGCTTCGTCCAGCTCGTCCACGGGCACGAAGGCGCCCTCGAGGATGCCCGCGCAGTTGATGAGCGCGTCGATCCGTCCGAAGTCTTCGACCGCGCCCGCCATCAGCGCCTCGACCTGCCGGGCGTCCGAAACGTCCACCACCTGGCAGGAAGCCTCGCCGCCCGCGGCGTGTATATCGCCGAAGGTCTCTTTCAGCCCGGCTTCCTCGATATCGGCCAGGACGGTCCGTCCCCCGGCCTCCGCACAGCACAGGGCTGCGGCACGTCCGATGCCCATCGCCGCGCCGGTAATGACGACCGTCTTGTTTTCGAGCGACATGTAGATGTCCTTCCTCGTAGGATTTCGCGGGATGTGGTCTCGCGGGATATGGTCACGCGGGATATGGTTATGCGGGATGTATTACCTCGAAGTCACCCGCATACGCCGAACCATGCTCTTTTCTTGCCGATCCTCTCTAGTATTCTAATCCCTGGCCGTCCATATATCAAACCCCGATGCGACCTTGCGCTTCCCACGCCGATCCATTCCCCCGTTACCGCCCCCAAATGCCTTGACAGACGTACTACACGTGTGTAAGCTTATGACAGGCGCGGAGATAGGACCCGCGGCGAATCCGGTATCCGTATCAGCAGTCAGGCTGCACAATCCCATCCGGCTCGGACCCATCCCGATCCCGACAGGAACCGTTTATGGACCGCCGACATTTCCTGGAGACCCTCGCGGCAGGACTCGTTGCCGGCGGGGCCATGCTTCCCACGCTTCATTCTGTAGCCGGCCCTCTGTTT
>VXWP01000092.1:25541-30232 GCA_009835325.1 Gemmatimonadota bacterium
AAGAAGGGCTGACTCCCCTGCGCAGGTTCTTCGCCGTAGCCATTGTCTCCTTTCCACCGAAAATCGACGTCGAAAAGGAACGGCTCGAGATTGAAGGCGCCGTTTCGAATCCATACGCACTCGGATACGACGAATTGCACGAGTGGCCGCAGGTCACGCTGGAGAGCGTCCTGCGTTGCGTCGGCGGCGCCCAGGGAAGAGCCCGGTGGGTCGGCGTGCGGCTGCGCGACCTGCTCGAAAAGGCGGGCATGGATCCGGAGGCCCGTGACGTCATTTTCTACGGGGCGGACGAATATGAGAGCAGCGTCCCCGTGGGCGAGGCGATGAAGAAGAGCAGCATGCTGGCCCTCGAGATGAACCACGAGCCGCTGTGGGCCAAGCATGGCTCGCCCGTGCGCCTGGTCATGCCCGGCATGTATGGATACAAGCAGGTCAAGTGGATTACCCGGATCGAAGTCACCCGCAAGAACCACAAGGGATACTGGGAAAACCGCGGCTATTCGGACGATGGACGGATCAAATCCTGAGGAGCCAGGCTTTCTATGGATGCCATGCTGGTTACCGGTGGAGCCGGGTTCATCGGCAGTAACTTCGTTCGATACGCACTGAAACACCGTCCCGAGACGCAGGTCGTGGTGCTCGATGCGCTGACCTACGCCGGCAGTCTGGCCAATATCGACGACTGCGTGGGTACGGACCGGTTCCGGTTCATTCACGGGGATATCCGGGACAGGGACACGGTCGACGACGCGATGCGCGGGGTCGACACGGTCGTCAACTTCGCGGCCGAATCCCATGTCGACCGGTCCATCCTCGACCCGTCCTCCTTCATCGAAACCAATTACAACGGGGTCTACGTCCTGCTCGAAGCGGCGCGGCGCCTGGAAGTGAAGCGCTTTCTGCAGGTGTCCACCGACGAAGTGTACGGCCACGTACCGGTTGGTTTCTCGGAGGAGAGCGACGCCTTCGCGCCCCGAAGTCCCTATGCCGCGAGCAAGGCGGCCGCGGATCTGCTCGTCCAATCCTACTTCACCACCTACGGCATGCCCGTGCTGATCACGCGGGGCGGGAACACCGTCGGACCCTACCAGTACCCGGAGAAGGTCCTGCCGCTGTTCATCACGAACGCCCTGGAGTACAAGCCGCTGCCGGTGTACGGCGACGGAAGCGCGGTACGCAATTACCTGTACGTGGAAGACCACTGTTCCGCCATCGACATGGTGCTCAGGTCCGGCGAACCGGGGAACGCGTACAACGTGGGCACGAACCGCGAAGTCAATGGTCGGGATCTGGCCGCCCGTGTCCTGGAAATCCTCGACCGGCCGGCGGACCTGCGCGAGTTCGTCCCGGACCGGAGCGGGCATGATCTGCGGTACGCCCTGGACTGCGGCCGCATCCGTGCCCTGGGATGGCGCCCGTCGCTCGACTTCGACGCGCTGCTGGACAGGACGGTGCAGTGGTACGTGGACCACCCGCAGTGGTGGCGGGAGATCCGGA
The DNA here is from genome assembly GCA_009835325.1 of Gemmatimonadota bacterium. Classification (NCBI taxonomy): domain Bacteria; kingdom Pseudomonadati; phylum Gemmatimonadota; species Gemmatimonadota bacterium. Next base: position 27,039 of record VXWP01000092.1, read on the forward strand.
ACGAAAGCGGTTTCAGGTCGTATTACAAGAAGCAGTACGATGAACGATACCAGGCTTGAATCGATATCGAACTTGAAAAGGTCCAGCACACACATGGAGTGTAAGACTTGACGTACCTGTCGCTGCTCGAGTCGGTCGTCCTGGCCGGATCGGTCGTTCTCGTGGCCTATGGATTCCTGTTGAGCTTCATCGGCCGGATCCGCGGAAGCGGCAAGGTACCGCTGATCTTTCCCCGCCACGTCTTCGCCCTGGTAGTGCCGGTGAGGAACGACGAAGGCACGATCGGCAGGACCGTGGAACATCTGCGCCGTAACAAGTATCCGCGGAGCATGTTCGACGTGATCGTCGCTCCGGTAAACTGCACGGATCAGACGCCGACCATCGCGCGGCGCAAGGGGGCGGTCGTCTATGGACCCGGGAAGCAGCGCTGGGCCGACGCGGACGATGCGGTCCACGGCGTGCTGGAACGGCTTTCCGCGAAAGACCGCTATGACGCCTATGTCATCCTCGACGTCCGTTCCAGGATTTCCGCCAACTTCCTGGCCGTGATGAGCGACAAGCTGTCCCGGGGCGCACTGGCCGTCCAGTCCGGTTACAGCGTAACGGGCAGAAAGTGGACCTGGAATACGGCGAGCAGGGCCCTGCTAAGCGCATTGAAGCCCTGCTGGCTTACGAACTGGCCGTTGAATCTCCGTCTGGCCGGGGGTATCCATCGCACCGGACTGTGCGTCTCCCGGCGGCTGGTAGAAAAACACGGCGTGAATAGGCCCCGGCTGGACAACGCGCTGGGATTTCAAACCAGGCTGCTGCGCCACGACGTGGTCATCCAGTATACCGACCAGGCATGGGTATACGACCGTACCCGAGCCTTAAAACCCGAACGCTCCACGTTCGACCGCCTGAGATCCAGGTGGAAGCTCGCCCGCACCGACGGAGTGCCCCTGATCATGGATGGCCTGAAATGGCGCAGCGCGGCACAGGTAATCGGCGGTTTCAACCTCTTCATGCCCTCGTTTAACACGACGCTGCTCTCGGCGCTGCTGTTCTTCGGCCTCGCCGTGTACCTGAATGGCGTCGCTTCGGCCATCGCCCTGGGCTGGATCGCGCTGATCGCCAGTCTTGCGATTTTCGTGGTTTTCAGACTCTGGTTCATGCGCGCCCCGGTCCTGGCCTATGCGGCGCTGCCGTCCCTGCCCCTGATTCTGTTCTGGCAGGCCGTGAGATCCTGTTTTGCCTCCAGTCCGAAGCCGCCGCCGGCCAAGGCCGAGACCAGGGACAAGGTCCAGCCCGAATCGGGAAGCGGGCGCACGCAGGGCCGCAAGCCGCGCAGGCGGTATTCGAGAAGACCCAGGCGCCAGCCTTCCTGAGCAGGGATGGCCCCGTGTCGGTCTTCTCGAACAGGCCAGCCCCGGGAGCGTGACCCATTCCACTTCACCACGCGTTGATTCTCGGATTCCTGCAGGGCGTCACGGAATTCCTGCCGATCAGCAGTTCCGGCCATCTCGTGGTGTTCCAGTGGCTGTTCGGACCAGGCGGACCAGGCGGACCAGGCGGACCGGGTGAAACCCAGTTGCTCTTCGACGTCATGGTTCACCTTGGGACGCTGATCGCCGTCCTGATCGTGTTCCGATCGGATATCGCCTTGCTGGTCTCGGGTGCCTGGCGCGCGGCAACCGGCCATGCCAATGAGGATCGGGGAGCGCTTCGCCTTCTGATCCTGCTCGCCGTGGGCACGGTTCCGGCCGCGATCTTCGGCCTGGGATGGAAAGACGAACTGGAGCGCCTGTTTTCCGCACCGGCCTATGTCGGCTGCGCGTTCCTGGTCACCGGAACCATACTGTGGTTGTCCCGTTTCTCCGGCCAGCAGGGCCGTGCGGGCCGGGACCTGCACAGGACGACCTGGCTCGACGCCCTGCTGATCGGCCTGGGCCAGGCGCTGGCGCTGATTCCCGGGATCTCGCGGTCCGGAACGACCATTTCCATCGCTCTGCTGTTGGGACTTGACCGGCGGCTGGCGGCGCGTTACTCTTTTCTATTGGCAGTGCCCGCCATACTGGGAGCGGTTGCCGTCCAGGCAGGAGATTCGGGCGGCATTCCCTCGGATCAGTGGACCGCGGTAGCGGTGGGAACCCTCACGGCGGCCGTGAGCGGTTACATCGCGCTCAAGCTGCTCCTTCGCATTGTTGTTGCCGGCAATCTGTCCAGGTTTTCGTACTATTGCTGGGGAATCGGACTGCTGACCCTGGTCGGCGCATTGTCCGGGCTGACCGGGCTGAACGGGTAGACCAGGCTGACCAGCGCATTCTGATTCGGTCTGAATCCACCTCCCTCGGCACCTCACATTTTAAAGACGGGAGCCAGGCACATGAATCCAGACATCAGCAGATTACTCGATGAATGGGCCTACACGGGGCCCGACAAGCTCATCGTGCGCAAGATCAAGGGAGAGGACGGCCGGACGAGGATCCAGATGCGTGTGGACCTCGGCATCCTGCAGATGGAGTGGTCAAACCGGCCGGACGGCCAGAGGCCCCACGGGAAGGCCTCCCTGCTGGATCACTTTATAGAGCAACTGGAGCAGAAGAAGGTGGACAAGGGCCCGGACGCGCAGCTCAGTCTCTCCCACGAGGACTGCGTGAACCTTCAAACGGAATCGCTGCAGTATTACTACCGGCGCATCTGCATGTTCGAACTGGAATCCTACCACGAAGCCTGCCGTGACGCCGAGCACAACCTGCAGATCATGGAAATCGTACGGACCCATGCCGAAAACGACGATGACCGCCTGTCCCTCGAGCAGTACCGGCCCTTCGTCATCATGCACCGCACCCGGGCGCGAAGCCTGATCGCCACGGATTCGGGCGATATCGACAAGGCCCTGGGCCATATTGAAGAAGGCATAGAGGAAATAGAGACTTTCTTCCGATCCTACGACCGGGACGACCTGGTCAATGAAAGCCAGGAACTGAAAGTCTTAAGGGACATGGCCGACGAGATCAGAAAACAACAGCCCCGTTCCGAGGAGGACCAGTTGAGGGCGGAACTGACGGAGGCCGTCGAGAACGAGCAGTTCGAAAGGGCCGCCGAAATACGGGACGAACTGAAGAAGTTCGATCTGCCCTAGACCGGAGCCCCCCTTGCTTTCCTGGATCAGATCCGCCGACCGTCAACTCCTCCTCTTCGTGCTTGGCGCG
>VXWP01000093.1 GCA_009835325.1 Gemmatimonadota bacterium
TTTCACTCCTATAATCTTGTTGGAATACCACCAATCTGATCTCACGCAGCCGAATCTGAATCCGCTTAGCCGGTACGAGGATGCCCGGGCAAAAGGGCACGAGGTTGCCGGAACGACTCCCAGGGTATCATGGCGAAAAGCTACAGGGCGCTGACCGAATCAGACGTAGACCATTTCATCCGACGTGGGCATGTCGTCCTGCGGGACTGTTTTTCACGGGAACTGGCCGACGAATGGCGCGCGTTCGCCTTCAGTCGTCTCGGCTATGATCCTGATGATGCCGCGACCTGGGAGGAACCGCGCGTGCATCTTCCATCGATGAACCAGGTTCCGATTCGAGAAGCCGCGCCGATGGCATGGGACGCCATCTGCGACCTGCTGGGCGGTGAAGACCGCCTGGCAAACACCCAGCCGTCCTGGGGGGATGGTTTCATTATCAACTTCTCATACGGCGCGGACGAGGTCTGGGAGCCACCGGAGACCCAGCGCGAGGGCTGGCACAAGGACGGTGATTTCTTTCGCCACTTCCTGGACAGTCCGGAGCAGGGATTGTTGACAATCGTCGTATGGTCCGACATACTACCCAGAAGCGGCGGCACGTTTGTCGCCTGTGATTCGGTGCAGCACGTCGCGCGGCACCTATACGGAAATCCACAGGGCCTGCTGCCCAGCGGCAGTTTCGGCCATTTGATCTCAAATTGCAGGGACTTCGCGGAAATTGCGGGCAACGCGGGAGACGTCGTGCTGTTGCATCCGTTCATTCTGCACTCCGCGTCCCGCAACCCGTCAGGCCGCGCCCGTTTCATCACCAATCCCCCGGTCGCGCTCAAGGAACCGATGGATTTCAATCGCGACGATCCCGAAGGCTTCTCTCCGGTGGAACGGGCCGTCCTTTCGGGACTGGGCAGAGAACGCCTGGACTTCAAACCGGCCGCGCCGCGGGAGCGATTGGTGCCCGAACGTGTCAGACGTCAACAAGAGATGCTTGCAGCACAGAAAAAACGACTCGCCATGGGCTAACGCTTACCTCAGGAGACGGCTATGTTCGCAGACCTTCGGGACCAGGCAACAGTGCGCAGAGGCGATGACCTCGTGCGACACCTCGGTAGTTTTCCGCTCGAACTGAAGATCTCGGCCGGCGTCTGGTTCTTCTCGCCGTCCCAGATCCGTTTCCACGAAGCCTACATGGAACCCTATTCCATCGAGGAACGCCTGGACATCGCCGGCGAACTGGCGGAATACGGCCTGTGCGGCATCGAGGCCCACTATCCCAACGAAATCAACGAAGACAACGCCCATCTCTACCAGCAGCTGGAAAAGGACACGGGCGTGCGGCTGATCACGGTGATCCCCAACCTCTTCTGGGACGCGCAGTTCGAATTCGGCTCCCTGTCGTCCCCCGTGCCCGAGGCGCGTCGCGCCGCCATCGACCGGGTGATCGAGACGCTGCGGATGAACCGGGAACTGGATACGGACTTCATGGTCGTGTGGCCCGGCGGCGACGGCTACGAACTCAATTTCGGGACCGATTTTTACGCCATGTGGGACCTCTTCGAGTCGGGCCTGGCCGAGGCGCTGGACGCCGTGCCCGGGATCCGGACGGCCATCGAACCCAAGCCCTACGAGCCCCGGGGGAACAATATCTACCGGAACACCACGGACGGCATCCTGATGGCCCAGAACGTGGACGAGCGGCTCCGGGCCCCCGAGAACCGGGCTCTGATCGACGAGGGCCACGCCATCGTGGGCCTGAATCCGGAACTCGGCCACGTCCTGATGGGCTTCGAGGATTTCCCCTATGCCCTGAGCCGCATCCTCCGGCAGGGCCGGCTGGCCCACACGCACTGGAACAGCCAGCCCCTGGGTAATTACGACCAGGACCTGCAGGTCGGCATCGTATCGCCGGAGCAGATCTTCGCCGGCATGTACGCGCTGAAGATGTACGGCTACCGGGGTTACATGGGCATCGACATCTTCCCGGAGCGCATCCCCATCCGGCAAGCCCTCATCAATTCCATCGACCGCATGAAGGCCATCGCCGAAATGACCGAACGGGTGGACCACGAACTGGTCGTGGCCTGCATGGAGCGCCCCGATCTCAACCGGGGTGTCATCGAAGCCCACCTGACCCGCCTCTTCCATCCTTCCTCGACCGGATTGAGCGCCATGCCGGCATACCGGAAGGGTCAGGGATAGGGCACGGGGTCAGGTTAGCCGTTCCCTTCCGGCAACTTCCGGCCCTCGAAGGCGTATAATCCCGAAACACAGCCCACAGGCAGACGGGGGGAGAAATGCCAGATACCATACGGGTCGCCGGCGTGCAGATGGACCTGAAACTCGCCGCGACCGAGCAGAATCTCACCAGGGTCTTCGACGCCATGCAGACGGCCTCCCGCGCGGGAGCGGACCTGGCCGTGTTTCCCGAGTGCGCGCTGACCGGGTACTGTTTCTACGACCTGGAGGAAGCCCGGGCGTACGCCCAGCCCGTTCCCGGGCCTTACACCGAGCGCCTGGAACGGCATTGCCGGGATCTCGACCTCCACGTCATCATCGGCCTGCTGGAGGCGGATGGGTCAAGCATATACAATTCAGCGGCCTTCATCGCGCCTAACGGGCTGATCGGCCACTACCGCAAGATCCATCTGCCCTATCTCGGGATCGACCGTTTCCTGTCCCCCGGCGACCGCCCTTTTCGCGTGTATGATTCGGATGTGGGCCAGATCGGGCTCAATATCTGTTACGACGCGGCGTTTCCGGAGAGCGCCCGCGTGATGATGCTCCATGACGCGGAATTGATCGCCCTGCCCACGAACTGGCCGGTCGGCGCGGACTGCAACACCGAGTTCGTGGTCAACACGCGCGCCTTCGAGAACCGCGTCAATTACATCGCCGTGAACCGGGTCGGGCGGGAGCGCGGGACCAATTTCATCGGACAGAGCAAGATCGTCGATTTCACCGGGCGCACGCTGGCCGAAGGAGACCGGTCACGCGAGGAGATCATCTTCGCCGACCTGGACCTTGCCGGCGCTCGCGAGAAGCACATCGTGAACGTGGCCAAGGCCTATGAACTCGACCGCCTGGAAGACCGCCGGGTGGAGTTCTACGGACCCATCGTCGAGGGAGAAAAACCTTGACAGAACGGCCCCCCGGAACTTAGGTTGTCCGGGGTACAGGGCCTGGAGAATACGAGGCCGCCGTACATGAGGAGGGCAGGTGCTGCCTTGCTGGGTTGTTCGGGCCGGCTCGATGGAATACGGCGTGGCGCTGTCTCTTCAGCGGAGTCTGCTCGCGGCGCGTCGTTCCGGCCTGATAGACAACGTGCTCCTGTTGCTCGAACACCCTCCCACGTACACGATCGGTCGTCGGCTGAGAGCCAGCGAACACCTGCTCTACGGGGAAGAAACGCTCCAGACCCGTGGCATTCGGGTCTACGAAACGGACCGGGGCGGAGACATCACCTGCCATGGCCCCGGCCAGCTGGTGGGGTACACGATCTTCGATATCGCGGCATGGTACCAGGACGTCTACCGGTACCTGCGCGACCTCGAGGCCGCGATCATCGGGTGTCTGGGGGATTTCGGCATCGAGGGACGCCGCCTGGAGGGGATTACCGGGGTCTGGGTGGAGGAAAGTAAGGTCGCGGCCCTGGGCATCAGGGTCAGCTGGTGGATCGCCATGCACGGGTTTTCCGTGAACGTGCGTCCCGACCTCTCCCTGTACGAGGGAATCGTCCCGTGCGGCATCGCCGACCGCGAGGTCACCTCGATGGAGCGGCTGCTCGGACAGCCGGTATCGATGGAGGAGGTGGAGAAAAGCCTGCTCCGGAACCTTGGCGACGTCTTCGGCATGGCTTTCGAGGAGACGAGCCTGCCCGAATTGCAGCAGAGACTATGATCAGTAAACGCCATACCGCACCCAGGAGGCGTTATGAACGTTGAGACCGCCCCCGCCCTGTCCGACCCCGACCTTGCAGCGTCCGACCTGGACGATCTCGGCCTCGGCCGGGAAGACTACCGAACGCTCTACCACACCATGCGCCTTCAACGGGAATTCGAAGAGCGCGTATACCGTCTCTTCCGGCAGGGCCGGCTCGTGGGCGCGGCCTACGCCGGCGCGGGACACGAGGCCATTGCCGCGGGAAGTGCCTACGCCCTGGGAGACGCGGACATCCTGGTCCCCATGCACCGGGTGATCGGCGCCCATTTCCTACGCGGGCACACCGCGCGGGACATGATGTGCCAGTACCTGGGCCGGGCCAACGGACCGACCGCCGGCAAAGACGGCAACATGCACTGCGGCAACTGGGACCACCACATCGTCGGGATGATCAGCCACCTCGGCGCGAATATCCCCGTGGCCGCGGGTGTGGCCCTGGCCAGCAAGATACGCGGCGGCGGGGCGGTCTCCCTGACCTACATCGGCGAAGGCGGCTCGAGCATCGGCGATTTCCACGAAGGACTCAACTTTGCGGCCGTGCATAGTTTGCCCATGGTGCTGATCGTCGAGAACAACAAGTTCGCCTACTCCACGCCCACCCGTTACGAGTACGCCTGCGAACACATCGTGGACAGAGCCCGGGGTTACGGCATCGCCGGCGCGCTGGTGGACGGCACGGATGTCCGCGCCGTGTACAAGGCGACGCGGGACGCCGTGGATCTCGCACGGGAGGGGGGCGGTCCGACCCTGATCGAAGCCCGCTGCACCCGGCTGCTTGGCCACGCCCAGCACGACGACGCCTTCTATGTCCCCAAGGATATCATGGAGGACGGGTGGAACAACGATCCGGTCACGAAGGCGGAGAACCTCCTGCTGGAAAGGAAGTACTTCACCCGCGAGGAGATCGACGGGATCCAGGAAGAAGTCAAGGGCATCGTCGACGACGCGGTCGATTACGCGGAACAGAGTCCCCTGCCCGAACCCGAAGAAGCGCTCCAGGGCGTCTACGCGGACTGATGTCCCCAACCGGAGCCTGCCCATGCCGCCCGTAACCTACCTTGAAGCCATTTCGTCCGGACTCCGCGAAGAAATGGAACGGGATGAAAGCGTCTTCTGCCTCGGCGAGGATATCGGCGTCTATGGCGGGGCCTTCAAGATCACGAAGGGATTCCTGGACGATTTCGGTGAGGACCGCGTGATCGACGCGCCCGTCGCCGAATCCGTGATCATCGGCGCGGCCATGGGCGCGGCGCTCATGGGCATGCGGCCCGTGGCCGAAATGCAGTTCGCCGATTTCATCACCTGCGGGTTCAACCAGCTGGTTAACAACGTGGCCAAGACCCACTATCGCTGGGGCGCGGCAGTGCCCCTCGTGGTGCGGTGCCCCTCGGGGGCCATCGGCAACGCCGGTCCCTTCCATTCCCAGAACCCCGAGGCCTGGTTCTGCAAGGTGCCCGGCCTCAAGGTCGTGGCGCCGGCCACGACCTACGACGCGAAAGGCCTGCTCAAGTCTTCGATCCGCGACAACAACCCGGTCCTGTACTTCGAACACAAGGGCCTTTACCGTTTTCCCCGGATCCGGGAAGAAATCCCCGAAGAGGACTATACCGTACCCATCGGAGAGGCGGCGGTCCGCCGGGAGGGTGTCGACGCGACGATCGTAACCTACGGCAAGATGGTCTTTCACAGCCTGGACGCCGCGGAAACGCTGGCCGGCGAGGGGGTCGAGACGGAAGTGCTCGATCTGAGGTCGCTGCTGCCCTACGACAAGCAGGCCATCCTCGAGTCCGTCCGGAAAACGAACCGGCTCCTGGTCGTCCATGAAGATACGCTGACCGGCGGCTTCGGTGGTGAAATCGCCGCGGTAGTGGCCGAAGAAGCCTTCGAGCATCTCGACGCGCCGGTCCGCAGGCTGGCGGCCATCGACACGCCCGTCCCCTTCAGTCCGCCGCTGGAGCAGTTCTTCCTGCCGAACACGGAGAAGGTGACCGCGGCCCTGAGAGAGCTCCTGGCCTACTGACCGCCAGGCACTAAGAGGAAACGCTACGTGAACATCGTGATGCCCAGACTCGGCGAGAGCGTGGAAGAAGGAACGGTCATCCGCTGGCTGAAGAAAGTCGGCGATCCGATCGAGCGCGACGAGTCCGTGGTGGAGATCACCACCGACAAGATCGACACGGACATCCCCGCCATCGCGGGCGGCGTGCTGAGCGAGATCCGGGTGGCCGAGGGTACGACCGTGGCCATCGGAGAAGTCATCGGCGTCATCGATACGGGGGATGACGAGGCCGACGGACCGGGCGGACCGGGTGGACCGGGTGGGCCGGACGAACCGGGTGTAACCGAGACGGCTGAGCAGCCCGGTGATGCCGGTGGAGAAGTAGAGACAATCGAGGCCGATGAACGGACTCCGGCCGCGGAGGCCGGCGACGGCGGGCCATTGAGGCGCCGGCGTTCCGAGCGGTTTTACTCCCCCCTCGTGCTGCGCATCGCCCGGGAAGAGCGTATAGACATGGCTACGCTCGAGTCCCTGGAAGGAACCGGCAAGGGCGGCCGGTTGACCCGGGACGACCTGCTTGCCTACCTGGAACGGCGCGCGTCGCGCATTCCCGAACCGGCCGCGGAACAGGAAGACGAATCGGAATACGTATCGGTTTCCCGGCCGGCCGGCACCGAAGAAGCCCGCGTCGTGAACCTGGACACCCTGCGCAAGACCATTGCCAAACACATGGTCCTCAGCAAGCAGGTGTCCCCCCACGTGACCTCCGTGTCGGAAGTCGACATGACCCACGTCGTCCGCTACCGGGACGAGGCCAGGGAGCGGTTCCAGCAGAAGACCGGCATCCGGCTGACGCTGACCCCGTTCTTCATCACCGCCATCGTCGACGCCCTGGGGGCGAACCCCATGTTGAACGCCACGATGGACGGCGACCGGGTGTTGCAGTGGAAGCACGTGAACATGGGGCTTGCGGTCGGATTGGAAAAGGGCGTCGTCGTACCGGTGATCCGCCACGCGGACGAGATGGACTTCTCGGAAATCGCCGCCGCGGCCCACGACCTGGCCAAGCGGGCTCATGACCGCAAGCTGACCCCGGACGACCTGCAGGGCAGCACGTTCACCCTGACGAACCCGGGCATGTGGGCCACCCTTTTCGGCACGCCGATCATCAACCAGCCCGAGGCGGGCATCATCGCCACCGGAAGCGTCAAGAAGCAGGTCGTCGTGCAGGCGGACGATTCACTGGCCATCCGTTCCATGATGTTCCTGAGCCTGTCCTTCGACCACCGGTTCATCGACGGCCTCAACGCGGCCCGGTTCATCCGGGACATCACGCAGAACCTGGAGTCCTTCGATACCGACCGGGTCGGGGCCTGACCCGGCGGCCCGGAAATGACGCCCGAACCCGGCTCCCTGCATATCGGCACGATGGGATGGACCTACAGGGACTGGCTTGGATCCTTCTACCCCAGCGACGCCGACCGGAAAGTCCTCCTGCAGCACTACGCCCGGGTCTTCGACGCCCTCGAAATCGACAGTACCTTCCACTTCATCCCCAGGCCGGAGGTGGTGACGTCCTGGCACGACCGCACCCCGGGGACGTTCCGCTTCACGGCCAAACTTCCCGGCGAGATCACCCATGAACGGGGCCTGGTGGACACGGAGGACCTGTTGACCCCGTTCCTGGCCAGCATGGCCCTCCTGGGCGAGCGTCTCGGCTGCGTGCTCGTTCAGCTTCCTCCCGGATTCCGGTGCAACGAAGAGACGTTCAGCCGGGTGGGATCATTCCTGAAACTCTTGCCCGCCAGCGACTTCCGCTTCGCCTTCGAGTTCAGGCACGGGTCATGGATCAAGGCGGAGGTGTTCGACCTGCTCCGGACGCATGGCGTGGCCTGGACCATGCAGGACTATCCCGGAGTCATGCCGATCGTGCCCGAGATCACCGCGGATTTCACCTATATCCGATGGATGGGCAATACGGAGGACCCGCGCATCGGCCACTTCCGGGAATCCGTCGTGGACCGCACCCAGGAGCTCATCAAGTGGGCGGAACGTCTGAAGCGCGACATCCTCCCCCGGGTCGACACGCTGTACGGGTTCTTCAACAACTACTTTTCCGGCCATTCACCCACCGACTGCAACCGGATGAAGCGGCTGCTCGGACTGGACACGGCCACCCCGGACTTCGACCGCCAGCTGAGCCTGTTTTGAAACCAGTTAAGCCTGTTCTGAAACCTGTAGAGTCTGATCTGAAATGGGTTGCACCATGGGCAAATCACTCGTGATCGGATCGATCCTGCTGGCAATGTGCGCCTGTGCGGCGGACGCACCATTGGATGAAGACGAGATACGGCTCACGCTCTGGACCCAGGACTACTGGGTCGGCGTCACCGGCCACGAACTGGACGGCGTCCCGCTGGATGACCCCCGGCGGGCGCAGTATACCGTCAAGGACTGGTACAACAAGGTCGTCCGGGACTTCAAGGCACGGTATCCGGACCGCAAGATCCACATCGACATCGAAACCCTCGACTGGACCAGCGGGTTTCAGAAGATCGATATCGCCGTGGCTTCCGGACGTCCGCCCGACGTCCTGATCAGCACGTCGGGCATCGCGTTGAAATACGCCAGGTTCGGGCTCCTGGAAGCCTTCGACGATGATCTCTCAGAGGAAGACATCCGGGATTTCGGATCCTTCTACGGATTCAGCGAGTACGAAGGCAAACACTACTTCTTGCCGTTCATCGGCGGCAACCGGTACATGGTGGCGAATCTGGAGATCTTCCGGGAACGGGACGCGGTGCATCTGCTCCCGAGCGAGGGAGACCGGCTCTGGACCTACGATCAGTTCCTCGCCGCCGCCCGCTCGACGACCTTCGACCGCGACGGCGACGGCGAGGTCGACGTATACGGCTTCGCCATGCCCTTCCAGCGGAATTCTCCGCAGCAGGACCAGATGCCGTTCTTCTGGGGGCACGGCGCGCGGCAGTTCAACGACAGCGGCGACAGCCTGGTGATCAACAGCGAGATGGGAGTAAGGGCCCTGCAGTTCATGGTGGACCTGGAGCACGTGCACGGCGTAGTACCGACAGGCTCAGCGGGGCTGCGCAACAACGACGTGACCGATCTGTGGAACGCGGGAAGGCTCGCCATGCGCCAGGCCCATCACGGTACCCGGCGTGCACATGAGCGCGCGCTTGAGACCGGCGTCATCGAGGAGGGGGTCATCGAGCTCTATCCCATGATGTACCCGTCTATGCCGGGAATCGATCCCGGCGCCTTCGTGGTCGCCGATTCCCCCTGTGTGTTCAGGCAGGAGGACGAGGAAAAACGCGAACTCTCCATTGCCCTGGCGAAGTTCCTGACCAACACCCGCCACGAACGGGAAGCGGCCTACGCCATGTCCACCCTTCCGACCAGGTATTCCGCACTGGACGTCTGGGCCGACGATCCCTTCCAGCAGTACGTACTGCGTGTGGCGCGATACGGCACGAAGGACGCCATACAGGGATACGGCATTCCCCTGGTGAACATGACCCTGAGCGCCTTCCAGGCCGCCATGTCCCGGCAGGCCACGCCCAGGAAGGCGCTCGACGACCTGGCCAGGCGGGGTAACCGGTTCATTCGCAGAGACATCGAACGCCGCCTGCGCGCCGGGGCGGAGTAAGCGCCGGAGGGTCCCATCGCATTGAGCCTCACTCGAACGATCTTCAGGGAACGCTGGGCCTATCTGTTCCTCCTCCTGCCCCTCCTGCTTTTCGCGGTCTTCAACATGCTGCCCATGGCCGCGACGATCTTCCTCGGTTTCGCCGACTACTTTCCCGGGGGACAACCGGTCTGGACCGGCCTGGAAAACTACGCTTACGCGCTGTCGGACGACCTGTTCTGGAAGGCGCTGGGCATCACGGTCCTGTACACCTGCGGGGTGGTGCCCGCCAGCCTGCTGATCTCGCTGTTCCTGGCCTACGTCATTTTCGGTCTGAAATACGCCTGGGCCCAGGTCATCTTCAAATCGGCGTTCTATCTCCCGGTGGTGACGTCCGGGGCGATCCTCTCCCTGGTCTGGCTCTGGCTGTTCAACCCGGCCCGGGGCCTGCTCAACTACGTATTGTCCTACGCGGGACTGGGACCCTACCTGTGGACCAGCGATCCCCAGATGGCCCTGCCCTCCCTGATGTTCATGGCGATCATGGGCGGGCACGGCGCAGCCATCGTGCTGCTGACCGCCGCCATGGGCGGCATTCCGGCCAGCTACTACGAGGCGGCGCGTCTGGACGGGGCCGGTCCGTGGCGACAGTACTGGAAGATCACCCTGCCTCTGCTCCGCCCGACGGTGCTCTACCTGCTCGTTACCAGCACGATCGCCTCCTTCCAGGTATTTACCCAGGTGCTCATGATGACGGGAGGCGGCCCGGATTACGCGACGACCACGCTGGTCTATCTGATCTATACCGACGCCTTCGAATACTTTGATTTCGGGTAGGCCGCCGCCGAAGCGACGCTGCTTTCCCTCAGCCTGGCCGGTATCGCCGTGCTGCAGTACAAGTGGCTGGCCAGCGACGTGGAATATTGATACGAATCGCCAGAAGCCCCACGTATTCAGAACCAGGACGGCTAAGTTTCAAGGATATGTTACAATACACTTTTAAGATCCTGCTCGCGCTTTTCGCGGTGCTGACGCTGATGCCGCTGTACTGGATCGTCGTTACCGCGTTCCAGACTCCGTCTGTGGTCCTTGCCTTCCCGCCGAGTCTGGTGCCGTCGCCCCATTCGTGGATCAATTTCGCCCGCCTGTTCAATGGTTCCGAAATCGGCACCTGGATGGCCAATTCCCTCATCGTGACGGGCACGGTGACGGCATCCAACGTGATCCTCGGGACCCTCGCCGGCTACACGCTGGCCAAGAAGGTCTTTCCGGGACGCCAGGCGATCTTCTGGACGGTGATCAGCCTCATGTTCGTCCCGAGCCAGCTGACGATCATCCCACTCTACGCGCTGATCGTCAAACTGGACTGGATAAATACCTACCAGGCGCTGATCGTCCCGGCGCTGATCATGCCCTTTTCCATTTTCCTGATGAAACAGTTCCTGCAGACGCTGCCCACGGAACTCATCGAGGCCGCGCGCATGGATGGATGCGGGGAATGGGGGGTGTTTCAGCGGGTGATCCTGCCGCTGGCGAAGCCCGGGATGGGCGTGCTGGCCATCTTCACCTTCATGGGCGTGTGGAACGAGTTCCTGTGGCCGTTGATCGTGATAAACCGGAGTTCGATGATGACCCTGCAGATCGGGCTCAACGCCCTGCAGAACCAGTACTACACCGACTACGGCCTGCTCATGGCCGGGGCCGCGGTGTCGGCCCTGCCCATGATCGCCTTCTTTCTCGTCTTCCAACCCTATTTCGTGCGGAGTATCACGATCGGCGCGGTGAAGGGGTAGGATCGAATCTAGTCCAGGGCCGGGAAGTCTTCCTGGTCGCGCAGGGTGTAGGAAAGCAGGGCGAGGTCGTGCACGGTTCCCTCGATGTCGCGGACCTGGCCGGGCAGGATGGCGCGCTGCACGAACCCCACGAGCTGCAGCAGGAGGATCGCGCCGCGCTGGACGTCCACCATGCACTCGGCGTTGAGCTGCTCGATGGACCCGGTGTGAAGGGCGACGGCGATTAGTTCGTTGATCATATCGACGGCCAGCCCCTGGCGGCGGAAATCGGGGTGTACGACGAGGCGGAGCTTGCCGATATGGCTTTTCCAGCCGCGGCGCTCGCGATGCAGCGAGACCTCGGCGACGATATCGCCGTCCACGATCGCCACGATGGGGATGACGACATCCCAGTCGATGTTGTTGCACCATCCCTGGATGATGTTCTTGTCGCGGATATCGTCCTTCAGGAAGATCCGGTCCTTGCGCGGGATCGACTGGAAGAAGGCGTACAGCGCTTCCACGTCGTCCGCTTCGAGCGGGCGGATCGTAACCTTGGTACCGTCCTTCAACGTCTCCTGTTTTGGATATTCCTGGGCCAGGATTTCATCCAGCATAGAGGACTCCCTTCTGCTTTCTTTCCCTCGCATTGCCGAAAACAGCCAGCCGGCGGCGCTCGATTTCGATAGGGTGCCTGAACTCCTGTACTTTTCACTGAAAGTTAGATCGAATGCTATCGGATGTCAAGCGGGGTCTGGCAGTGCGTGGGCGCGCCTTGCGATGACCCGAACGACCGCCGGTGAAACCGTACGCAAACCAGCCAAAAACCGCTTGACAGGAACGCTCTTTCCGCTTAGCCTGATTGCAGACCTACGCCACGATAAGATCCAGCTTTAGTTTCAGGTCGCAACACGTTCTGCAGGCCTGCCTGCGCTGCGTCCCTCATTCTTGTGCTGTCATACCGATTTGCAGGTATACGGCCCGTGGCCGGAGAGGAGCCTTTCCATGAAGCTTACATTCACCGATCTCAACGATATGATACGCGAATTGAAGGAGAAAAGCGTCCAGTCGATCCGGGTGAATGAAGTGATTCGTGATGTACAGGTGATGATTCCGGATGAGTATCCCATGCCCATCAAAACCTTTTCGGTCTATGTAAC
>VXWP01000094.1 GCA_009835325.1 Gemmatimonadota bacterium
GTACGTGGGCGGTGTACAACCTGGAGCACATCGTTTCCAGGGATCCGCAGGTCCTCCTTTCCACGCTGGGTGAAGGACAGGACGCAGAGGAAGTCCGGGCGAGATACCTGGAAAGGGCGAAGTCGCTGAAAGGCTGGCAGGACCTGGACGCCGTGCGTAACGAACGCGTCGTTCTGATTCCCGAAAACTGGCTGCTTCGACCCGCACCCAGACTCTTCCTCGCGATCGAGAACCTGGCTGCCGCATTGCATCCGAACCTGTTCTGATTTCCCTTGCTGATCCCCGGTCGATCCCTGGCTGAAGATACGGAACGACACTGAACCCGAACGCGCCGCTCCCATGCCCCTGATCAACAAGATACCCTCCGAACTGACCCGTCTGATCCCGTCCGGCCTGCCTGCAGGCGAGGACAAGGCTGACCTTCTCTTTGCCTGCAAGACCGACCTGGCGCCGGACGGCCGCATTGACGAGTCGATGCTGGTCGTGACCCGGCGGCACCTGGTGGCGGCAACCCGGTCCGACGGAGCTTGGACGCTGACCCATACCCTCTCCCTGGCGGAGATCGACGGCCTGACCGTGGAGCCTTTGGTCGGCGCGAGCGCGCTCGAGGCCGAGGTGGACGGGAAGAGCATCCGGCTGCTCCGGTACACCCACGCCGTGGCGCAGGACATGACCGACGCCGTCGAGTCTCTGTTGCACCTGATCGGCCCCGACGGCAGCACGGATCACACGGAGCCCGTTGCCGAGGAACCGGTCCCGGACTGGTCGAGCCGCGAGGCCCACCTGCGCACGTTTGGGCGATTGTGGTCTTTCTGCCTGCCCCACTGGCGCAAGCTGGTCATCGCCATGGTGGTCACGGTTGCCGCGTCGGCCATCGACCTGCTGCCCCCGTACCTGACCATGATCCTCGTCGACCAGGTCCTGGTGGACCAGAGCATGTTCATTTGGCTTCCCACGATCGTCGCGCTCCTGGCCGTTTCCCGGATCGTCCATACCGGGGTGACCATTATAAGCGGGAGAATGCTGGCCGTGCTGGGCGACCGCCTGGCCTATGACGCGCGTTCCGAACTGCTGAACGTGCTGCAGCTCCTGCCCCTCAAGTACTATGACATGCAGCAGACGGGCGGTCTCATGGCCCGCATCGCCCGGGACGCCAAGTCGATCCACTACTTCTGGATCGATTTCGCGCCGCAGGTGGTGCAGCAGGGACTGCTCGTGATCGGCATGACCGCAGTACTGTTCTATCTCAACTGGGAGCTGGCGCTCCTCGTCCTGATCCCCATTCCCGCCATCATCTTCGCCTCGGTCCATATCAAGCGGTACCTGATGTGGTTCTACGGCAGGTCGTGGGACAGTTGGGCGACCTTCTTCGAGCGGGTGAACGACGCGCTGGCCGGCATCCGGGTCGTGAAGATCTTCGCCCAGGAGAAACGGCAAAGCCGGGACATGCAGCTCGAGAACGAGAAGGTGTTCACGGCCGAACGCAACATCCATGTCCGTTCGCGCACGGTGCGCCCGCTGCTCGCGTTCCTCGTGTCCGTGGGCGGACTGCTCGTTCTGTGGTACGGCGGCCTCCTGGTGCAGTCGAACGCTATGACGATCGGCATGCTGGTGGCCTTCCTCCTCTACCTGGCCATGTTCTACAGTCCCGTTCAGCAACTGACCGGCATGGCCGACTGGATCCCGGAGATGATGACGGCCATCACCCGGACTTTCGAAGTCATCGACAGCCCCATCGAAGAATACACGCCAGCCGGCATCGTCGACGTACCCCGTTTCGAGGGACGCCTGGAGCTGCAGGACGTCAATTTCGGCTACGTGGCGCACCAGCCGGTGCTTAAGGGGATCAACCTGCACGTCGAACCAGGCGAGATGATCGGCCTCGTGGGGCACTCGGGCGCAGGGAAGTCCACCCTGATCAAGCTGATGTGCCGTTTCTACGACGTCGACGGCGGGCGGATTCTGATTGATGGAACCGATGTACGCCGGATGGACCTGACGCAACTGCGCAGTCAGATCGGTTACGTAGAGCAGGATCCCTTCCTGTTCTCCGGTTCCGTGGCCGACAATATCCGTTTCGGCAATCAGGAAGCGACTCGGGAGGAGATCGTCGAGGCCGCCATCAACGCGAACGCCCACGAGTTCATCGTCAAGCTGCCCGACGGCTACGACACGCCCGTCGGGGAACGGGGCGGCCGGCTTTCCGGCGGGGAGCGCCAGCGGGTCGCGATCGCCCGGGCCATCCTGCACGACCCGAGGATCCTGATTCTCGACGAACCCACCTCGGCCCTCGACCTGGAAACGGAGAAGAAGATCCAGGAAGCCCTGGGAAGGCTCATGGAGGGCCGCACGACCCTCGCCATCGCCCATCGCCTGTCCACCCTCAGAGACGCCGACCGCCTGCTCGTCCTCAAGAACGGCGAGCCGGTTGAACTGGGCACGCACGAGGAGCTGCTGGACCGGCAGGGCGAGTATTACCGCCTGGTCCAGCTGCACACCAACGTCTCGAGCATCGTGGGTGTGGAGGGGTAATATATGTCCTTTCTCGATCCGGCCGCCGTTCACCTCGAGCGGCGGGACGACCAGCCGCCCACGCTGTCCATCGCGGGTGACCTGTTCTTCAGCGTCAAGATACGACAGGCTTTTCCGCTTTCGCACGAAAGCCGGTACATCACCTTTTTCGACCAGGATGACGAATACCTGGGCATCCTGGCCGATCCGACGTCCTGCGACGAGGAAACCGGTCGCATCATCCGCGATGAGATCGAATGGCGCTATTTTCGCCCGAGGATAACGCGCATCGTGGAGATGGAAGGCCGGGGAGGCACGTCGCTATTCTCGGTCGAGACGGACCGTGGCGACGTCAAGATCCCCATGCGGGACCTGAGGGAAGGCATGGTGGAACTGGCGCCCGGCCGCATCCTGATCACGGACGAAAACGGCAACCGGTACGAGATTCCCGACCTCGACCGGCTGGACCGGCGCAGTAGACGCCTGATTCGGCGCCTGATCTGACTAGTTCAACAGGATCGGCGCGATCTTCGCATAGGCCGTCTTGAACCCCAGCACGGCCAGGTAGATCCCCACGCCCAGCAGGACGATCAGGATCGTGCCGATGGCGACCAGGAGCGGTTTGCTTGCGGCGAACCGGACCTTGAGCTGCTCTACTTTGGCGTAGATGTCCGGATATTTCTTCTCCAGGCGGGCCAACATGCGCTGGGCGAAGGCGTAGCGCGTGGACAGGATCGTCAGCCCGATGACGATGAACAGCACGCCCTGCAGCAGCGGCAGGAACAGGCCCAGGACCCCGATGACGAGAAAAGTCCAGCCGAATACGTCCTGGGCTATGCGTAGAAGTGGTTTGCGTGCTATCTGCTCGTTTCCAATCTTTAAAATCAGTCCAGAAACGCGAGGGCTTCCCGCATTTCGTCCAGGTCCTTGGCGTCACCCTGGCGTTCTGCCACGACGATCCCCTGCTCGTAGCATCTGCGGGCTTCATCATCGCGGTCCAGCTGTTCGTAAACCCGGCCGGCCTGATGATAGCCCGCCGTGTAGTCCGGCGATGCCGCCATAAGCCGTTCGAGGATTTCGGCGGCCTTTTCGAGCCGGTTCGAACTCACGTATTCCAGCGCGATCGCGTATTGAATGAAGGGATCGCCGGGGTCCTTGCTGGCGAGCAGCTCAAGCTGTTCGAGGCGCGAGTTCATGCCGCGCATCCTCCGCGTATAGCCTAGATCAGGGAACGGGACTGACAACCGTCCACGTTGATGCAAGCGCCGGTCACCCAGCTCGCTCGGTCGGATGACAAGAAAACCACCACGTCCGCGATCTCTTCGGGCTTGCCGAAGCGTCCGGCGGGAAGTTCCTGCTCTATGAACTTGCCGATGCCTTCCGGGTCCGCGTCCAGCCGCTTCTGCCAGTTTCCACCCGGGAATATGATCGAGCCCGGCGCTACCGTGTTCACGCGGATGCCGGTCTTGGCCACTTCCTTGGCGAGCGTTTTGCCCATGGAGATCTCGGCGGCCTTCGTGGCATTGTAGGTGGCAGGGCCGCCCGCTTCGCGTCCGAAGATCGAGGAAATCGTGATGATCGACCCGCCTTCCTGCGCACGCATCGCCGGGAGCACGGCCCGAGTCGCCCGGACCGCCGCGAACATGTTCAGGTTGAACACGTGAAGCCATTCGTCATCCGATACGTCGTCGAAGGGATTCCAGACGCTTCCGCCCACGTTGTTGACCAGGACGTCGATGCGTCCCCACCGCGCCAGCGTCGCCTCCACGACCCGCTCTATACCCTCGGCCGTGGTCAGGTCTCCCGCTGTCGCCAGCGTTTCGACGCCCTTCTGTGCGACTTCCTTCTCGGTTTCGAGCAACCGCTCTTCCCCCCGGGCGCTCAGGCTGACGTGACATCCCTCCTCCGCCAGGCCCAGGGCGATCGATCGTCCGATGCCCCGGCTCGAGCCCGTAACCAGCGCGACTTTGTCCTTTAATCCCAGGTCCATTTCAAACCCTTTCGTTATTCGACCGGTTCGAACAGTATCTTCATGCCTTCTCTGTTCAACAGCCGGTGGAATGCGTTTTCCCACTCGGTTAAAGGAACCACGTCAGACACGATTGGTTCCAGTTCAATCCTGTGTTGATCCAGCATCACCATGGTGCGGTCCCAGGCATCCAGGGATCCGGCGAAGGAGGTCCTAATGTCGATTTCCTTCAGTTCCGCCGGGAAGAAATCCACCTCGAAGGGGCCGCCGTGCAGGCCGATCTGCATGATGGTGCCCTGCTTCCTGACGAGTTCGATGGCCGAGCGGGTGGCCGCCGCCGACCCGGAACATTCGTACACCACGTCGGCGCCGTAGCCCTGGGTCCGATCCCTGACGAGATCGAGCAGGTCGACCTCTTCGATGTTGACGGTCTCGTCGGCCCACCGTGCGCCGAGTTCGAGCCGGTCCTCATCCGCCGAAGTGCCGGTCAGGATGACGTAAGCGCCTTCCGCCTTCGCCACCTGCGTGGTCAGCATGCCGATGGGGCCGGGGCCGGTCACCACCGCCACGTCGCCGGCGGTAACGGACGTGCGTATGGAAACGGCCTTCACACAGCAGCACAAGGGTTCGCTCAACGCGCCGATGGTGAGGTCCAGGTGTTCCGGAATCCTCCGCAAGGCCCAGGTGGGCATGACCACGTACTTCGTAAACACGCCGTGCACCCCGCTGCCGATGGACAGGCGGCGGTCGCAGAGACTGTGCTGGCCTGCCACGCAGTAACGGCACACACCGCAGACAACGGTGGTCGGAATGCCGGTCACCGCGTCGCCCGGCCGATATTCGTCCGTGCCGGCCACCTCATCCACGATGCCGGAGAACTCGTGACCCATGATCACCGGCGGGTTGTAGGGGTACTCGTCCTTGTAGATGTGGATATCAGTCCCGCAGATGCCCGCGGCCTGGATCTCCACCCGGACCTCTCCGGGACCGGGCTCGGGAACAGGCATGTCGCGGACTTCCATGTTGACCGGACCATGGTCGTATTTTACCAGTCCTTTCATTCTCGAATCCCCGCTCCGCGTACAGTAATCCTGCCGCTCAATGCACCGCCGAATAGAGCGGTCAGAATATATGCCGGTGTATACGCGAAGACAAGATCATTCACTGCCTGGATGTCCGCATTAAGGCGTTGACACCCGGCAGGCCCGTTCTTAAGTTGAGCACGGACCGGAACTACACTCCAGCCCCCGTAGCTCAGTGGATAGAGCAACGGTTTCCTAAACCGTTGGTCGGGTGTTCGACTCACCCCGGGGGTATTCCCGGTCTATAGTCCGTCTCTCATGTTTCCCCGCTTCCCCGTGCACATCCGCAGGAGGGTCTTCATGTCCGATCTGTCCCGGTACATTCAGGAAACGCCGCTTATCGACACCCATGAGCATCTCAGGTTCGAAGAAGACTGGGTAGCCAACGGGCCGGACGTGTTGCAGGACCTCTTCGAGAACTACGTCCCGGCGGATCTCGTGGTCGCCGGCGCTTCGCAGGAGGATGTCAACGCCCTGCTGGATCCCGCAAAGGGCGACGTAGCGGCGCGCTTCGAACCGGTCCGGCCGGCCTGGGAGGCCGTGAAGTATACGGGATACGGTGAAGCGGTGCGCATTCTGGCGGAAGACGTGTATGGCATGGCCGAGATTACCGCCGACGGCCTGACGGCGGCGCAGGCCGAGAACGACAGACTGCGGGGCCCCGGCCAGCGACTGGCACTGTTGCGGGACCGCGCGGGTCTGGATCACGTGCAGATCGACAACTTCGTCTGGGCTTGCGAACCGGATGCCTCTGGACCGGATTTCTTTCTCTATGATCTCTCCTGGGTGGGATTCTGCAATGGCGAGGTGCCCGTAGAGAAAATCGCGGAGGAAACGGGGATTACGGTGAGCAACCTGGGCAGCCTGCACGACGCCATGGCCGCCATCTTCGCGAAGTACGGTCCCCACGCCATCGCCGTCAAGGCGCAGCACGCCTATTCCAGAACGCTCCGGTGGGAGGAGCGTAGCGACGAGGAAGCGGCAAGGGCCCTGGAGATCGTGCTGAGTAATCCCGCTGGCGCGCCGGAAGACGCTTCGCTGTGCCTGGGGGACTGGGGCTGGGCGCGGGGCGTGGAACTATCCATTGAGCACAACCTGCCGTTCAAGATCCACACCGGGTACTACGCGGGGCACAGCCGGATGCCGGTAGACCGGATTAAAAGCGGCAATCTGTGCGGACTGCTGGCGCGCTACCTCGACGCCCGGTTCGTGCTGATGCACATCGCCTACCCCTACAGCCACGAACTGATCGCGCTCGCGAAGCACTACCCCAACGTCTGGGTGGACCTCTGCTGGGCCTGGTCCATCGACCCGTTCAGTTCCTGCGATTTCGTCCGCCGGTTCATCCACGCCGTGCCGATCAACAAGCTGTTCGCTTTCGGCGGGGACACCGGCTGGCCTACCAGCGCCTATGCCTACGCGGTGCAGGCGCGGAGGTGGCTCGGCCGCGCCCTGGAAGGCGAGGTGAGCGACGGCCTCCTCACCGAAAAAGAGGCGATGGACGTGGCGCTCCGGCTCATGCAGACCAACCAGCGGGCGTGTTTCGACATCGCCGGAACGCGTGGGAATATCGTGCGGTCCCTGCAATCCATCGAGGCCTAAAAACGGGTTGCGATCGGGTGGGTCGTGCCTTATATTGTGCGCGGTTTTACCAGGCCACGATAGCTCAGTTGGTAGAGCAATTCACTCGTAATGAATAGGTCGCCGGTTCAAGTCCGGCTCGTGGCTTTCAACCCCTCCAGCAACGTGTCGACCGTCTGTTCTATGGCGGTTTCCGATTGTAGCGATTCTACCGGAATCGACACGTGCAACCCTACCTCGAAACGGTTTCTTAATTCCACGGCCATGAGGGAATCGACCCCCAGGCTGCGCCAGGTCTGCCCTTGATCGACGTTATCCGGGTCCACTTCCACGATCCTGCCGATCGCATCGTTCACATAGTCCTCGATGTAGACACGTAGTTTGTCCGTGGCCAACGCGTTCAGATCTGCCCTCGATAGCGGTGTGATCGACGGTGGTGCGCGTTCCGGTCGATCGACCGGAGACAGGTACGGTGCTAGCAGCGATTGTCCCGCGGGTTCCGTCGTAGGCATCACGCCGACGCGATGAACGTCCCGACGCAACAACCGGTCGAGTAGTGCACCGGCCTCATCGGGCGGGATCGGTCGCAGTCCCTGCCGCCTGAGACGATCGACAGCGTGTTCGTCTGCCGCCATGCCCGTACCTTCCCAGGGACCCCAGTTGATCGATGTTACCGGCAGGCTCTCATGGCGTCGGAGGTTAGCCAAGCCGTCGAGAAATGCGTTCGCGGCGGCGTAGGGCGCCTGGCCCGCGGTGCCGACCAGGGAAGCTGCCGAGGAAAACAGGACGAAAAGGTCCAGGTCGAGGTCCCTTGTCAACTCGTGCAGGAGCCAGGCACCGGATGTCTTGGGTCCGAGTACTTTGCCGAACCTTTCCACGGTCTGGGTGAGCAGAATGCCGTCGTCCAGCACGCCGGCGGCGTGGAAAACGCCCCTGACCGGCCCATGCTCCGCGCCCAGATCCGTTATGAGTTGTCCAATCGCCTCCCGGTCGCTCGCATCGGCCTGCACATACCTGACATTTCCGGCGGGATCGGCTTCCAGCGCCGTCTCCTCGACTCTCCTTCGACCCGTAACGACCACCCGGCCGGCTCCCCGGTCGAGCAGCCAGCCGGTGAGGAAACGTCCGATCCCGCCCGTGCCGCCCGCGACGAGGTAGGTCCCGCCCGGACGTATGACCGGGTCGTCGTCGCCCAGGTTCACCGGAATCGGCGCTCCGTCATCCACGAGCACCAGTTTGCCCGTGTGCCGGGCCTGCGACATGAACCGGATGGCCTCACGCGCCTGTTCCATCGGGAAGGTCTGATAGGGTAGGGGACGTATCCTGCCATCCCCGGCCATATCGACGACCTCTTGCAGCAAGCTGCCTGCCCGATCCGGCCGTTCTTCGATGAACTGCGCGAGATCGATAGGGTGATAGGATCGGTTCTGGTCGAACCGGTTAAGGTCGAGTGATCCGTGGTTCAGCAAGTCGGTTTTGCCGATCTCGATGAAACGTCCGTGGGGAGCCAGCAAGGACAGGGAAGCCCGCATGGCGGGACCGGAGAGGGTATTGAGCACGATATCCATGCCCTTCCCGTCCGTCTTCTCCATGATCTCTTTGGCGAATTCCAGGGATCGGGAGTCCATTACATGGGAAACGCCCATCGTTTTCAATAAGGCGCGTTTTTCTTTAGATCCGGCCGTGGCGATCACCTCGGCTTCCGCCTGCTGTGCAATTTGCAGGGCGGCCAGTCCCACCCCGCCGGTCGCGTTGTGAATAAGAACGCGGTCACCGGCGGACATCCCGCCGCGTACCACGAGCCCCAGG
The DNA here is from genome assembly GCA_009835325.1 of Gemmatimonadota bacterium. Classification (NCBI taxonomy): domain Bacteria; kingdom Pseudomonadati; phylum Gemmatimonadota; species Gemmatimonadota bacterium. Next base: position 8,953 of record VXWP01000094.1, read on the forward strand.
TACGCCGTCAGAAAGGCCACAGGCAGCGTAGCGGCCTCCTCGATACCCAGGTGTTCGGGCTTTCGGACGACCAGTCCGGCCTTCACGGTGACGTGTCCGGCCATGGCACCAGGCATCATCCCCATGACCACGTCGCCGATTTCCACGGAGTCCGCCCGGTCGCCGCACGCGACTACCTCGCCGACGCATTCCCATCCGAAGGACGATGGTTGCCGTGATGGTTCCTTCAGCATGCCGAGGGCCGTCAGCACGTCCCGGAAATTCAGTGCGGCGGTCCGTACGCGAACGACCACCTCGTCCGGTCCGGGACAGGATTTCGTTTTCGTTTTGAAATGGAGGTCATCGATCGAGCCGGGTGAGGACTGTGCCAGTACGTAACTTGATTTTGAACAAGCGGTTACGGGTACGGTTTTCGCATTGCTCCGCTCCAGATCTAAGGGAACCAGACGGCGGGTGAAAACACCAGACCCCCTCACCGCGAATTCACCGTGTGATGAGTCCGCGCCCACGATCGACGCGAGGCGCCCCACATCGGTCCCGCCGGTCCCGGCCGGAACGTCGATCAGCGTACAGTCCAACTCGGGATGTTCTCGCATGGCGACCCGTCCGCAGCCCCAGATCGACGCATATGCCGGCGATACAAGGTCGTCTGCCTTCACGGACTGCGCGCCCGCCGTAATCAGCCGCAGGCGGCACGGAAGATCCGGGTTGTCCAGCACTGTCCGGACCAGTTCGAAAGATTCCAGGGCAGGGCCGGTGTGGTGGCAGGACTGCTCGCTGGACTGCTGACCAGACTGGCGGCCGGACTTTCGGTCGTCGCCTCCCGTCCAAATCCCTGCCAAACCAATGTAGCTTCCGCTGTCGCATTCCACCGACCTCAACTTGTCGGCCAGCGCGCCCAGGTTTGTTTCCGATCCACTGCCGGTTATGTCGATGAATTCACCCTCCACACCAGGCTGCGACAGGGCGTCGGCCAGTTTGCGCCCGAGTCGACGATCGTCCGAAAGCACGAACCAGTGGGAGGCCGGACCAGGTTGCAGATGCTCCGTCCAGCGGTTGTCGTCCACCCATTCCTCGCGATACAGTCCGTGAGGGTTGTTATCGATGTTGTGACGGTTTTTCAGACCGCTTGCCGGGGACAGTACCACACCTTCCAGTGCCACCACAGGAAGGCCTTTTTCGTCTACGAGATACATGTCGGCAAGCAGACCGCAGTCTTTCGAGATTTCTCGCAGCCTCGCGTAGGCAACCAGGACTTCGTGTTGATCCGGAAGTCTCTGCAGCACAACGGTTTCTACGCCGACTGGTAGATGCGGGCCGTCATCCGGCACGAGCAGCAATAGAACCTGCAGACCAGCATCCAGGACACCGGGGTGCAGGCGGTAGGACCCGTGTCCTTCATCCCGGGGCGCCAGCGTGACCAGCGCTTCCCGGTCGGAGTATACGACGTCGTCGACCTGGCGGAAGGCGGGGCCGTATTCAAACCCCGATTCGGAGGCGCGTTCGTAGAATCGGCGGTTCGTGATCCGGCGGTCGCAGCGGGATCTGACGCCTTCCAGGTCGATGTTTTCGGTCATCCCGGCTACCTCAGTCGCCCCGGCCCCCTGAGATCTTTCGGTACGCATGTGCGCCAGCCACGTCGAAGCCGTTTCCTGAGAATCAGATTTGGAGGACAGGGTATACCGGTTCTGCCCGCGCACAACCTGGACGAGGTGGGCACCGGTTTCGGGCAAAATCAGCGGATGCAGGAGTTTGAGGTCGGTGAAGGCGACGGGGACCTCCGGTAACTTCACAACCTCCGTCTCGTCGAGCGTCTCGATGAGCATTTCGATCTGCCCGGCAAGGGGCATGATGGATCGGTCCAAAACCGTGTGGTCCACCAGGATCGGGTGGGACGCCAGACTGATCGCCCGTTCCCATACCCGGAAGTCGGAGTCGACGGACGATTCGATTGCTCGACCGATCAGTGGTTGCGGGAACCGGCGGCCGTCCGGGCCAACCGGGGCGCCCAGATTCACCGAGCCGCTCAGACTGTCCAGGCCAACCGAATGTGTTGTCATGCCATCCAACCAGTACCGTTCCTTCTGCCAGGGATAAGGCGGCAACGGAACACGCGTACGCGGCGGCTCCACCAGGCGCTCCCAGAGGATATCGTGTCCATGGACGTAGCACTTGGCCACTGATTCAAGCAGGACGTCCCACGCTCCGCGATCACGGCGCAGCGATGCGAGCGCGTGTCCTGCTCGACCGTGGTGTGCCAGGTTCTCGTAAATGGCCGCTGATAGCACCGGATGAGGGCCGATCTGGATGTAAAGTGCCTCCTCGTCACCCGGGATCTGATCGAATGTCTGGTCGAACAGGACGGGACTGCGGATATTTCGCCACCAGTGGTCCGCATCGAGTTCCGTCCCGTCAGTCTCCGCGCCCGTGACCGTCGACAACAGGGGTATGTGGGTTTTCGAGGGGGACAATCCATTCAGTGACGCCAGGAAATCGTCGCGGATTCCATCCATCTGCCCGCTGTGATAGGCGATTTCAGTGTGCAGTTTTTGGCAGAAGAGTCGTCGATCTTCAATTGTTTCCTGTAACCGTTCGACCTCCCCTGCCTCCCCCGATATGGTCACGGACACCGGACTGTTGACCGCGGCGATGGACAGGCCGTCGTCATAGGGTTGGACCAGTTTCTCGGCCTCGTCCGATGACACGCCCACCGCCAACATCTCACCCTTTCCCTGCATCTCCTTCTGCAGTCTGCTGCGCTGATAGATGATACGAACGCCCTCTTCCAGGGAAAGTGCTCCCACGACACAGGCTCCGGCGATTTCTCCAACGCTGTGGCCGACTACGATCTGCGGCTCGATGCCCAGGGACCGCCAAAGGACCGCCAGCGCCCACTGAATCGCCATATTGGCGGGTTGGGCGATCTCGACGTCGATGATTCGTTCTCCGTCTGAACCACTCCACATTGCGTCCTTGATCGATCTCCCCGCTGTTGCCTCGTACAGAAGGTCGAACGCGTCCATCGCATCGCGAAAGACGGGGTCCGTGCGATAAAGCGCTTTCCCCATGCCGAACCACTGCGGCCCCATGCCGGTGAAGACGAAAACGACGGGCGCCGGTTTCGCGCCTTTCCGTGCCGTCTCGAGCCGATCGGGGATGCCGCCCGCGCAAAACTCCTCAAGATTTCGGGCGGCTTCTCCCAGATCCTCGTACACCAGCGCCAGGCGGTGATCGAGATCGGACCGGTGCAGGGCAAGCGTGGCTGTGAAGTCATCGGGCGGTATATCGGGGTGGCTTCGCAGCAAGGAAACCGTATCCACCGCTTTCTGCTTCAATGCGCCGGCACTGTGGGCGGACATGGTAAGCAGCAGCGGATCGTGCGGGTCGGCCTCGCCCTGCGAACTCTCCTTACCGTGTGATCCGCTCTTTGCGACCGTCGCCGTTCCGTTTCCGGTTCGCACATCGGCTGGATGTCTAGGGGATTCCGTGACCGGCGGCGATCCGAGCACGACGTGGGCGTTTGCGCCGCCGAATCCGAAGGAATTCACGCCGGCATAGGTGGGACCGGGCAGGTTCACCGGTTCGGTGGCCACTTTCAGGCCGAGCTCTTCGAAGGGTATGTCGGGGTTCGGTTTACCGAAATGCAGGGAGGGCGGCAGGATGCCGTGTTTGAGCGCCAGCGCTGCCTTGATGAGACCCGCGACCCCGGCCGCGGCCTCGGTATGGCCGATATTGGTTTTCACCGATCCGATCAGGCAGCCTGCGTCGCCCGTGGCGCGTCCGATGGCCATCGCTTCGACGGGGTCGCCCGTGGGCGTTCCCGTGCCATGGGCTTCCACGAAGGCAAACTGAGCGGCGCTTACGCCACCAGCGCGGCCGGCCGCCTCGATGACGGTTTGCTGGGCGCTTTGTCCCGGGACCGTCAGGCCGCGGCTGCGTCCGTCCTGGTTTATCGCGGACCCGTGAATGACCGCGTAGACCGCATCGCCGTCTTCCACCGCGTCGGACAGGCGTTTCAGCACGATGATGCCCGCACCGTCGCTACGCCCGTATCCGTTCGCCCCCTGGTCGAAGGCCCGGCATCGCCCATCCGGCGACAGCATCTGCGCCTGCTCGAATCCGCGTGTCGTCTGGGGGGTCAGCAGCAGATTGGCGCCTCCGGCAAGCGCGGCCGTGCACGTCCCGGCCTGGATGTCGCGGCAGGCCAGGTGGATGGCGGTCAAGGACGAAGAACAGGCCGTGTCCACCGCGATGCTCGGGCCCTTCAGGTCCAGGAAGTAGGAGATCCGGTTCGCCGCGATGCTCAGCGTCCCGCCCGTGTTGGTGTGCATGCCGACCTGCGAGGGCGCGGCATATCGCTGGAGGTCCCAGTATTCGTCCAGGAAGATCCCCATGTACACACCGACGGGCCGGCCTTCCAGCCTGGCCGGGGGGATCCGCGCGTCTTCCAGCGCTTCCCAGGCGAGTTCGAGCAGGATGCGCTGCTGGGGATCGATGTGGCGGGCTTCCCGGGGCGAGATGTTGAAGAACGCCGCGTCGAACCGGTCGATTTCGTCGACGAATCCGCCCCATTCGGGAAAATCCCCGCCGTCCGGCCAAGGGTTCCACAGCGATTTCCGTTCATCCGGTACAGGACGAATGGCGTCTTTGCCATTCAGGACGAATCCCCAGAAGGACTGTGGCGTCGATATCCCGCCGGGAAACCGGCAGGAGATGCCGGTAATGGCAATGGGTTCACCGGGCATGGCTCGCGGTCCTTCGATAGGTCCAGTGGGCGTTTGCGTACCGGGTGCGGACCAGTGACTCGGCCATGCGCCGCTCCTCCGCGTCCAGCACGTCCGTTCGGCCTTCCACGTTCAGGCGGTCGAGCATCGAACGGGACAGGCGGTCGGTCCATTCCTCGAAGGTGGGCAGATCGGGGATTAACTCAGCAACGGAAACGGTCCGGTGGTTCAGTAGCCGGGCGATGGTCTCCCGGCGTTCCGGTTCGTGGGCGGGCATCAGCAGGGCAAGCCTGCGGTGCCCCCGACCCAGGAGCACCGAACCGTGCTGCAGTACTACCCCGCGGGATCGGCGCTGGGCGCTGCCGGCCAGCTTCCGGCCGGCCACCGTGATCTCGTAACGTCCGGTGGCCGTAAAGCATACATCGTCATTGCCTCCCGAACCGCAACGCCCTTCCATCGCCGGCTCGGCGGGTATATCGAAATGTTTCAGCGTTTCGACCAGCGCCTCGCTCACCGCGCGGAGCAGCACGCCGGACCGGCCTTCCAGCGCGGGATGGGACTCCGGCGCCACCAGGCTGTAGGTCAGTTCCTGGTCGTGCAGTACCGCCCGTCCCCCGGTGATCCGCCGAACCAGGTCGATGCCGTACCGTTCGCATTGCCCGGGATCGATCTCTTTTTCCGCGTCCTGCCCGTATCCGATGGAAACGGCCGGCGGATGCCATGAATAGACGCGCAGCGTCAACATCTCAGCGTCCCGCCGGCACGCGTCCATCAGCACTTCGTCCACGGCCATGTTGTACGCGGCGGAACATCCGGGCGTGGAGAGTACGCGGATCATGACCGATCGATGTCGCGGTCGGACTGCAGCTGCTCCACGGCCTGTCGCGCGGCATCCTGTTCCGCGTTCTTCTTGCTGGTGCCCGTACCTTTGCTGACGGGGTTTCCCGCGACGAAGACTTCGATGGTGAAGATCTTTTCGTGGTCGGGACCCACGGCGGAATCGACTCGGTATTCCGGTTGGCCGATGCCTTCGCCCTGCGTGTATTCCAGCAGCGCGCTTTTGTAATTCCGCGTGTGATCGATATGGGAGGGACGCTCTTCGCTCAGCTCTTGCAGGAGGGTACGGTGCAGGAACCGTCGGACCGGCTGAAGCCCGCCGTCCAGGTAGATAGCGCCGATGATGGATTCGTAGGCATCGGACAGGATCGAATGGCGAAACCGGCCGCCGGATCGGGCTTCACTGGTACTCAGCAGTACATAGCGTCCGAGTTTCATCGCCCGGGCCTGGCGGGCGAGCGCCTTCCGGTTGACCAGCGTGGATCGGAGCTGGGTCAACTGGCCCTCGCGGCGCCCGGGGTACTTCTGGTAAATGAACTCGCCGACCACGAGATCCAGCACCGCGTCGCCCAGGAACTCCAGCCGTTCGTTGGAGTGGACGCCGGACTGCTCCCGGGAGTACACGTAAGAACGGTGCTTGAGCGCCGTGATCAGGTAATCGGGGTTCTTGAAGCGGTAGTCGATGTATTTCTGAACCTGGCGGACGTTTTCACGTTCAAGGGCCGTTCGGTTCGCGGCTTTACCGGATGCACCGCCTTTCAGACCCGAGACCAGGGCGCTGGCCGCGCGCCGCAGCTTCTGCAGAATGGAATGCCGATTTGGCACGGTAGTCCCCGAAGCACGTCCGAGGCTTTTCGGAAAGAAGCTACGCCGTGTGTTTCTTGACCACGAGCGTCACGTTATGCCCCCCGAAACCGAACGAATTGGTTAAGGCCGCCCTCACTTCCCGTTCCCGGCCCGCGTTGGGGACGTAGTCCAGGTCGCAATCGGGATCGGGCTCCTCGTAGTTGATGGTAGGATGGACGT